>DATKXE010000326.1:0-12504 GCA_035529195.1 Anaerolineales bacterium | reverse complement strand
CTTTCATGGGGCTCTAGGTGAGCCAGACAGAAGTCGCAATATTTATTATCAACCGGGTTTGGTTTCCCGCACAAGGGGCAATGAATTTCGTCCACTAATTTTCCCCGTATGGCCGGTCAGCACCCATCAGAATTCGAAGGCCGGCAGCGACAATTCCTAGTGACACACCCAACAAAATACCACGTGCCCCTGCAACAGCAGGTACTTTACCAATCCAGATCCTTAATTCTGCCAAACCAGGAACATCTATACCAAACAGGGGTCCAGACATTATCAGAATCACTACTGCAGTTGCGATAAACACAATAGTGAGCAGATTAGGTTTCCGGCGGAGCAATCGCACACCAGCATAGATCAACACTATCGAAAGTATGGCTACCAGACTCGCTTCGATTGGTACTTGGATGTAATTAAAAATCCACAGTGAATATGGATGGGTTGGTCCAAACCATCCAGCGACTGCCAGTGTGATCGTCAACCCAACCAACAGAGCGATGCTGTTGATCCGGTTCGAGTTGTCGGTCGTAGATTTCCGCCAATGGACGATAAATAGATTTACCACACCGACTAAGAGTGCTACCCCAACAAGGATGGTCGCCCATTCAAGCAAAATGATCCTCACATTGACCAAAAGATCAAGCTGCAGGAAATAACCCAAGAGAACAACTAGACCAACCCCAATTGCTACGGCGGTATAAACTGGATTTTTCACAGGACACCGAATAATTTCAAGATCGCACCAATTAAGATCAAGCCAATGAGCACCCAGCGAAGAATATCCTGCACGTATAAGCTGGCAGTATGCATCCTCCCAGCTCCCAAATATGCTCCACCGGCATACGTTTCCTCACCTATCAGTGGTTCTTGAGCAGTTGCAAATAACACTGCCTGACCGGTCAAATTGTCAGTTCCACCCAACGTCATCCCTTCTTTCCGCTCCGCTGCATCAGTGATCAATGCAACCTCAATGCCAAAACTGCCAATCAACAAATTCGCTCCGATTTCCTCCTCTTCAATGAATGATAGAGTACCCGCCGCGTATGAGAAAGGCGTCAGACCAGTAATCCGTCCCCGCGTGGGATCTGATCTGACCCCAAGATATTTCGCTGCCTCGCGTTGGCTATCTTGAGAAAGAATTCCCAAAGTCCCCTCCCCTGATGTGGCAACGGGCGGGCGGTCGCTTATCGAAGTCGAGCGTCCAATCCGCTTAAGTATGCTCAATCCAACATAACCAATCGCGCTTTGTTTACTCAACATTTGCCCCCGACCCAAGGATATATGAAGCCGGCTGCCGGCTTCGACGGCTAAACCTATCGCTCTTCGTAATCGGTTAAAGGCGGGAATTTCTCTTAATCTCAGTGCTTCCCGTTGACGGGACAAGATTGCGACTGCGATCATTAGACCGAAGAAAACCAGAACAAATATTAATCCTAAGATATTCAGCCCGTTCATGGTTACGTTCCCTCTCGGAGACAATTCACAAATGCCACCCGCTGGTTATCATCCTCGAGTACGTCTGTTAATACGGTCAGATGCCCATCTGGCATGATGCCATCCAGGATTGGTTGACCAATATAAATCACTTGGGCGCCAATTAAAGTCAATGGCCCAGCTGCTTCTAATAATGACGCGACCAGTTCTTGTAACCCCCACCGGTGCAGGGCTGTTGCCCAAATCCGCCAGATATGGTGGTTTTTATCCATTGTTGCAAGTATAGCACAAATCCCTTGATTGACATTGAGATGCAAAAGCTGCGCTTAATTTTAAAACTGTCATCAATTCTGGTCAAGTAGGTTTGCATATCTGTATAGTTTATTAATTTATTTTGGTAAATATCCAACCGTTTGTCCAATAATATGACAGGTCACAGGTCTTTTTGATGCCATATATTACTACTTGATTTGCACGGAAAATAATAAACTATGAGATTAGGGAGCCTGTTGGCTTCTTTGATAAAAGATAACGCCTGATTCGTCGGGCAGAATTTATTATGTTCTGGAGAGAAAAATGAAACGACCCATTATCACTGTTGATGGGACCGAGGCGGTCGCCCTCGTCGCCCATAAAATAAATGAAGTAGTTGCCATATATCCAATCACGCCTTCTTCTGGAATGGGTGAATTTGCAGATGCCTGGTCAGCAGTCGGGAAAACCAATATTTGGGGGACAGTTCCACTTGTGGTTGAGATGCAATCCGAAGGGGGCGCTGCCGGAGCGGTCCATGGAGCCCTTCAGGCTGGTGCTTTGACCACTACCTTCACTGCTTCTCAAGGGTTATTGCTCATGATCCCCAACATGTATAAGATCGCTGGGGAATTGACCTCCACAGTATTCCATGTTTCTGCACGATCCCTGGCAGCTCAAGCACTCTCTATCTTCGGCGATCACTCCGATGTGACTGCGACTCGCTCAACGGGATTTGCTTTGCTATCATCAGGTTCTGTTCAGGAAGCACATGACTTCGCATTAATCGCCCAAGCAGCGACCCTAGAATCTCGCGTGCCTTTCCTGCATTTCTTCGAAGGCTTTCGCGTTTCCCACGAAGTAAACAAGATTGAGCAGCTCACTGATGAAGACTTGAAAGCAATGATTGATGATGAACTCGTTCGAGCCCATCGAGCGCGTGGTTTATCACCCGACCGCCCGGTTTTGCGCGGGACCGCTCAAAATCCTGATGTCTATTTCCAGGCCCGGGAAACAGTCAACCCATACTATGAAGCCTGTCCAGCAATCGTCCAGCAAGCCATGGATAAATTTGCCGCCCTGACAGATCGCCAATACCATAATATCGACTACTTCGGGGCTCCGGATGCAGAGCGGGTAATCGTTATGATGGGGTGTGGTGCTGTGACCGCATCTGAAACGGCGAAATATCTGAATGAGGCTGGAGAAAAGTTGGGCGTCATCGCCATCCGCTTATACCGGCCCTTCCCCATTAAGGATTTCCTGAAAGCACTTCCTGAAACGGTAAAAACAATCGCAGTTCTCGACCGAACGAAAGAACCTGGGTCGACTGGAGAACCGTTGTTCCTGGATGTAAGTGCTGCTATCGTTGCAGGATTAGAGCAAGGAACAGCATCCTTCACTGAAAAACCGCGCATTATCGGTGGACGCTATGGTTTGTCATCCAAGGAATTTACCCCGGCTATGGTTAAAGGTGTTTTCGAGGAGATGACCAGCGCAAAACCAAAAAATAGTTTCGCGACCGGCATTTATGATGATGTAACCAACAACAGTATTGACTACGATCCCAATTTCTCGATTGAAGACCCGCAAACTGTACGCGCAGTCTTCTTCGGTTTAGGCTCAGATGGAACCGTTGGTGCAAACAAGAATTCGATCAAGATCATTGGTGAAGAGACTGATAATCACGCCCAGGGATTTTTCAACTATGATTCTAAGAAATCCGGCGCAGTTACAGTCTCACATCTGCGCTTCGGCCCCAAGCCCATCCGTGCTCCCTACCTGATCGAGAATGCTAATTTCGTTGCCTGCCACCAATTCTCCTTCCTTGAGCGGATTGACATGCTTAAATACGCTGAGCCTAAAGCGGTCTTTCTCTTGAATAGTTTCGAAGGACCTGATGAGGTATGGGATTTTCTTCCTCGCCCGGTTCAAGAGACGATCATCGAGAAAAAATTGCGCTTCTATGTAATCGATGGCTACCAGGTTGCCGAGGAATCTGGCATGGGTCGCAGAATCAACACCATTATGCAAACCTGCTTTTTCGCCATCAGTGGTGTCTTACCCCGAGAGCAGGCCATCAAGGCCATCAAGGATGCCATTCAAAAGACCTATGGAAAGCGGGGAGAAGCAGTTGTTAAACGAAATTTTGAAGCGGTTGATAAAACGCTGGCAAACTTGTTCGAGGTCGATGTTCCAGCAAAGGTAACCAGCCAAATCGCCATTCGCAAACCAGTACCTGATGCAGCTCCAGATTTTGTCCGTGATGTACTTGGTGAGATCATTGCCGGTAGAGGTGATGCGCTTCCCGTCAGTGCTTTTCCAGTCGATGGAACCTTCCCTACAGCCACTACTCAATGGGAGAAGCGTAATATCGCCTTGGAAATTCCCGCATGGGAGCCAGATATATGTATCCAGTGCGGTAAATGTGTTTTTGTTTGCCCACACGCAGTAATCCGGGAAAAAGTATTCGATCCAACACTTTTGGAGAAATCCCCTCCTTCCTTCCTCTCAGCAGATGCACGCTGGAAGGAATTCCCCAACATGAAATACACACTTTCGGTCTCTCCCGAAGACTGCACTGGCTGCGCATTATGCATTGAAGCTTGCCCAGCCAAAGATAAAACCCAGGTAGGTCGGAAAGCGATCAACATGGTGGATCAACTCCCCATTCGGGAACGTGAAGTCACCAATTGGGATTTTTTCCTGACCCTGCCGGAAGTCGATCGCACCGCAATTACGATTGGCACGGTTAAAAACTCGCAGCTGCTGCAGCCCCTGTTCGAATTTTCAGGCGCCTGCGCGGGTTGTGGAGAGACGCCCTATCTGAAATTGCTCACGCAATTATTTGGTGACCGAACTATTGTAGCGAATGCGACTGGTTGCTCATCCATCTACGGCGGTAACCTGCCAACCACCCCTTGGTCGGTAAACTCAGATGGGCGTGGTCCTGCTTGGTCCAATTCACTGTTTGAAGATAATGCAGAATTTGGTTTCGGTATGCGTCTAACTCTGGATAAGCAGGAGGAATATGCCCGCGAGTTGTTACGTGAGCTCTCAGGTCAATTCGGTGAAAACCTGGTATCTGAAATTCTTAACAGTGACCAAAGAACCGAATCTGGCATTGCTGCTCAAAGAGAGCGAATTGCTCTGCTGAAAGAACGGCTATCAGAATCCGATGACCCCCGCAGTAAGGATTTACTCAGCCTGGCAGATGTATTGGTAAAGAAGAGTGTCTGGATCGTCGGTGGAGATGGCTGGGCATATGACATCGGATACGGTGGATTAGATCACGTACTTGCTATGGGACGCAACGTTAATATCCTGGTATTGGATACAGAGGTCTACTCCAACACTGGCGGTCAAGCTTCAAAAGCTACTCCAAGAGCAGCCGTGGCGAAATTTGCTGCAAAGGGGAAGGGACTTCCCAAGAAAGATTTGGGGATGATCGCCATGTCGTACGGCTATGTCTATGTCGCAAAGATCGCCATGGGAGCCAGCGATCAGCAAACCCTGCGTGCTTTCCTGGAAGCTGATGCATATGACGGTCCTTCATTAATCATCGCTTACAGTCACTGCATAGCCCATGGTTATGATCTGGTCAATGGTCTCACGCAGCAAAAATTAGCTGTCCAATCGGGTTTTTGGCCGCTTTTCCGCTACAATCCTGACCTTGCGGACGAAGGCAAGAACCCCTTAATCATCGACTCGAAGAAACCAACGATCTCGTTCTCTGAATATGCTTACAATGAAACTCGTTATCGAATGCTGCTGCAGAGTGACGAAAAGCGAGCAGAAGCGCTCATGAAATTAGCCGAGGATGATGTTGAAGGACGCTGGGACCTTTACCAGCAAATGGCAGCCATGCATTTTAATGGTAAGGATGGAAACGAATAATCTACAACACCTGGATAAACAGGGAAGTAATTGTCAACGCTCAATCTTCAATTGATAAATCAATGAATGAGCTCCCCCATTTTCCCCCGGTTATCTTGATTCTGAATTTTCGATAAGGAGCACTTCATGGTAGACCTTACTACAAGCTACTTAGGACTTGAACTAAAAAATCCCCTCGTCGCCTCGGCCTCACCTTTGTCCCATAAAGTTGAGACTGTGCGTCAACTGGAAAGCGCTGGTATCGCCGCAGTGGTAATGTATTCTCTTTTCGAGGAACAAATTATCTATGATAGCTTAAGGCTCAACCGCGATTTGAGTCAGGGTACTGATTCCTTCTCCGAAGCTCTAAGCTTTTTTCCAGATCTATCTGCCCACAGCGATCTCAACCAATACAGCATTGGTCCAGATGATTATGTCGAGAACCTGCACAAACTCAAACGTTCAGTTGACATCCCCATTATTGGCAGTCTCAATGGTGTCACCAATGGTGGTTGGATCGAATACGCAAAGAAGATTGAGCAAGCCGGTGCCGACGCTTTGGAATTGAATATCTATAATCTATCAACCGATCCTGCTGTTTCTAGTCTGGATATCGAGAATGAATACCTTGATCTGGTTCGTTCCATTCGCGCCACCATCGAAATACCTATCGCCATCAAACTTAGCCCCTTTTTCACCAACTTACCGAATTTCGCTCAAAATCTTGCTTCAGCCGGCGTAGATGGTCTGGTCCTTTTCAACCGCTTCTACCAACCCGATCTTGATCTGGAAGAACTAGAAGTCGTACCCAGTTTGGTATTGAGCAATTCACAAGAAATGCGCTTACCATTAAGGTGGATTGCGATCTTATATGGCCGCATTGCAGCCGATTTTGCACTAACAACAGGCATTCATACTGCAGAAGATTTGCTCAAAGCCACAATGGCTGGTGCTAGTGCCAGCATGGTAGCATCAACTTTGCTTAAATATGGGGTTTCACATGTCAACAACATCCTCGATGGCGTTCAATCCTGGATGCTTGAACACGAATACGAGTCAATAACTCAAATGAAAGGCAGCATGAGCCAACAAGCAGTTGCTGAACCAGCTGCTTTCGAACGGGCGAACTATATCAAAGTATTGAGTTCTTTCGATATGCGTTTTGCACCCTGATCAATTGTTCTCACCCAACAAACAAACGTAGGGAGTCGCTGGTGCGACTCCCTACGAATTAATTATACTGATAATTCCGGAGTTTCTACTCGAGAGGTTTACTCGGTCTGTGCTGGCATGGTTGAGTGTTTCTTCTGGCGATATACAATTCGCCCGCGAGCTAAGTCGTAAGGTGACATCTCTAATCGAACACGATCTCCAAGTAAAATTCGGATATAGTGCTTGCGCATTTTCCCTGAAAGATAAGCGAGCACTTCATGATCATTGTCCAATATGACTTTAAATTGCGTCGCAGGCAAAGCTTCGATTACCGTGCCTTCAACTGTGATTTTTCCTTCTTCTTTGGCCATATATTCCTCCGGAATTGCAGTAATACCCAAATTTTAGTAGGATGGATAACTTGTCTTCTTGCTTCTCACCCGCCGCATTGCTTTTTTCTTCTGGATGCGGCGCAACTCACTTTTTGACACGAACCATCTTTTCCGTCGAACGGTGCTCATCACACCACTTTTTGCAACTTTTTTACGGAAACGTCTGAGCAATTGTTCCTGGCCCTCATTAGATCGTAATTCAACTGATACCAATCTTCTCACCTCCTTTTCCATTTAGATTCAGGCAACAAAACAGCCCGGCTGCCGTTCACTACCCTAGCCGAGCATCGCTTGGCTTTCCAATTACATTTATTCCGAAATGTTAACCGTCTTGTGCGCGTAATCCTCCGGTAAAATGTATTCTGCGGTACTTGAACGTGTTTCAAATTATAATGCAATCATATTCATCTGTCAATTAATGTTCTCACTTTCATAGCTAATTAAGGAGAAATCTTTGAATTCTTTTCGAAAATAACCGAAATATAACTGGGAAAAACCAGCGTGATGGAATTATTCATGTTGCGCCTGGGTAGATAGAAGAAATGGTATTACAGACCGTTTTCACACTTAAAGCTAATCCTTGATGCAAATTCAACACCAGCATATTTGCTTCTTAGAATAAACCTGCTTAAAATGGATATTGGAAGGGCAACAGTTCAATTTGCCCTTCCAGAAGCAACACTTCTTTAATAGGGATTTTTACGGAGGTAAAGATCATGGAACGCAAACATTACCAATATAGAGGCTACATCCTGGCCGCCAGTTTGGGCGCGATTGGTGGGGGTCTTATGTTCGCAGCAATAACAAAGGCAATCCCCAAGATGATGTCCAAAATGATGGCTGGGATGATGGCTCAAATGGGAGATGGTGAATGTGATCCAGCTGAGATATGAATGAAGATGATGAATGCTTCGGCGAAGCAAGAATAAACAATCTCTCAATTGTGTTCTGTTCACCTTTTGGTGATCCACAGTTTCTATTGATTGAATAATCACTCATTTACCAGTAAATATTATTAACTAAAGTAGGTGCTCAAAGTTATGCTCACTGAAGATTACTTCATGCGCATGATCAACCAGATGCTGGCTGTCCTGACCAAGATCCTCTACCTGAAAGAAGCGGGGCAGTACCAGGAAGCTCAAATGGAGATAGACCAGAGCCTGGAACAGCTCTTAGGGGTACGAGCAGATTTGCTCAAACAGATGGATGATCTCAGTATTATGCGTCTGCTTACCACGCAGGGAGAACTTGTCCCCGACAGGCTTGCCATGGTTGCAGAACTCTACAATCTAGAAGGCGATCTCCTGGTGGTTAAAAATAATAATCCCGAAGCAATCCAAGATTATCAACGGGCACTTACTTTTTACCTTGAAATTATATTAATGGAAAGCAATCAGGGTTCAAGTGAACTACACAAAAAGATCGATGAACTGGACCAGAAATTACTTGGTCAGGAACTCCCCACGGAAGTGCTCTACCAGCTGTTCGATTATTACGAGATGCAGGGGGATTTTGCCAAAGTTGAAGACCAAATCTCTAGCTTGCTGCGGAAAAACGACCAGATATTAGAAATATTGCCCGGATTAATCACTTACTACGAAACAAGATTTGGGATGAGTGATCAAGATTTGGACGCTGGGGGAATCTCCAGGGCTTTGGTTGCAGCAAGGTTGAACACATTAAACAAAATCTTGATGGAGGACGAATAAATCAGATCTTTGCAATCGCTGATTCAAGATCTACCCGCAGGTCATCTGCATGCTCCAAACCCACAGATAATCGCACGAGACCAGGATCTATTTCCAGAGGAGAACCAGTGGTTGAAGCATGTGTCATCAAAGCTGGTACTTCGATTAAAGATTCAACACTTCCTAGTGATTCCGCCAGCGTAAATAATTCGGTCTGCTCAGCAACCCTTCGAGCTGCTGATGCACCATTCTTCATCACAAATGAGATCATCCCTCCCCCATTAAGCATCTGTGTTTTGGCTAGATCCACTTGCGGGTGTGATTCATGAAAGGGATAGTACACTGCCTCCACAGCCATGTGATCACCCAGGAAATCCGGGATCGTAGCTGCATTGCTGGTGTGGCGGTCCATGCGAACTGGGAGAGTTTTTAAGCCGCGCAGCACTAAGAAGCAATCCAAAGGTCCAGGTACTGCCCCAGCTGCATTCTGCAAGAACGCCAATCTCTGGTAAACCTCTTCAGACTGACACACAATCGCGCCACCCACTACATCTGAATGACCACCCAGGTATTTTGTAGTCGAATGCACCACGATATCCGCACCAAGAGTAATAGGTCGCTGTAAGTAAGGAGTGGCAAATGTATTATCAACCACTAACAAAGGAGATTGCTTCATTGATTCCAGTAATTCCGCTATCCTGGTTAAACTTGTAATGTTTAACAGGGGATTGGTTGGTGTTTCCAACCACACCATGCGTGTATTCTCTTGCAGCCCGGTGGCAAATTGATCTAGATCACTGGTATCCACATAGGAAAATTGAAGGCCGTAGCGCTTGAATTCTTTATCGAACAATCGAAATGTTCCCCCATAGACATCATTCCCGGCCAGGACATGATCACCAGGGGAAAGCATGCGTAAAACAGAATCTGTGGCGGCCATTCCCGAAGCGAATGCCAATCCATACCGCGCCTCTTCCAGGGCAGCCAGGCTGGTTTCCAGCGCGGTCCGGGTCGGATTACCCGTGCGAGAATACTCATAACCTTTATGCTGACCTACTGCTTCCTGGGCATAGGTTGATGTTTGGTAAATAGGGGTCATTACTGCGCCAGTGGTGGCATCTGGATCTTGCCCCGCATGAATTGCAAGGGTTTCTATGTGATAGGGCATAGGTTTCTCCTTCCTTTGGGACACCTATTATATCTGTGATTCTCCCAAGATAAGATTTAGGCAGACTGTTACTATTTTGCTCCTCGATCTATTCCAATTTTGAGTGAAGTTGCTTATGATCGTTCTTCATCCACTGAAGGGTATAGTTCTATTAGCCCCTGATAGTCATCTTAATCAGCCTGGGTTATAATTTTGAAAACCTGGCAAGTCCCTGCCAGGTTTAATCACGCCCAATGCAAGAGGTGTTCCCATGGATATATATTTTCAAGACCCAAGTGATATACCTCTGCCCCCGGAGGAAGTGCGGATAAGAGAATTGCGCGCCGAACCATTACCAGACCAACGGCGAGTACGCATCTACTTAGAGATCACTCCCTTTCAGCAGAAACCTAATTGTGAAATTAAGGTCTTTACAGCGGCTGGCAGCCTCGCTACCAGTTTATCCATAATCGAATCGATTGATCCAAAGATGGAGTTTACTGTTCACCTGAAAGGTGAACAACCCGCTGGCGAGTACTTCGTTTCTTTGGAAGTATATTATTTCGAAGAACAGCAATCCACACAGGATCCAAATAACGAACCAGAAGGCGAGGCCCATCAACTTCCTGAGCGTGTCAAACCAGTTGACCAGCGCCAGATTCCTTTTACGATTGCTAGCCTCCAGGATCATGAATAATTGAGTCCAACCCCAATCTCCTGACATAGTACTTCTTAAATGAAACCCCTTCTTCGATTACGTAGATTTGTTAAGCCTTACTGGAAACAGGTGCTGCTGGCACTGTTAGCCCTGATTTTCATGACCTCGATCAGCCTATTCATCCCTTTAATCATTCGCCAGGTCATCGACCAGGGATTGATGAACAAAGATGCTCAGCTGTTGGTCTCTGCTGCCCTTATCCTGCTGGTGATTGGTATTGCCAGCGCGATATTGCTTTTCTGGCAGCGTTACCTGACTGAGCGCATTGCTGCTCAGGTTGGTTACGACCTGCGAAATCAGATGTACGACCATATCCAACGCCTCAGCTTTACCTACCATGATCATGCCGAAACCGGGCAATTGATCAGCCGCACCATCGAAGATGTACGCGCTATTGAACGCTTCACCGGTAATGGCATCGTTGATTTGATACACCTCTTCTTATTATTTATCGGAATAGTCGCAGTGCTTTATACAGCCAACCCTCGTTTGGCTACCATTGCCTTGCTGCCGATGCTGCCGCTGGTATTAATCACCACAAATTTCGGCCGCAAAATTGGTGACTATTTCTTAGCCGTGGATAATTCTTTAGGTGAATTATCAACCCGCATCCAGGAAAATGTTCTTGGTGTACAAGTCGTGCGTGCCTTCGCTCGAGAACCATATGAGATTCAGCGTTTTAATTTTACCAACCGCATTCTCTACAATGCTCGCATTTCAGTCATCGGTGAATGGTCCAGGATTATGCCCACTTCGCATTTTCTGGTCATCTTGAGCACAATTTTGATTTTGTGGTTTGGAGGTCAAATGGTCATCGCTGGCGAGATGACCATTGGTGAAGTGGTCGCTTTTAACAGTTATTTGCTCATGCTGGCAGAACCTGCTCGCCAGCTCACCTGGATTGTGAATATGGCGGGTGAGGCAGTCGCTGGGGTTAACCGTACTTTCGAAGTGCTCGATCACGAACCTGCCATCCGAACACCATCCAAAGCGATCGTTCTGCCTCAATTATCAGGCTGGGTAAAGTTCCACAATGCCTCCCTGGCTTACCAGGGAGAGACCTCCCACGCTCTTCATGATATCAATATCAATGTTGAGCCGAACCAGGTAATCGCACTCATCGGTGCTACAGGATCAGGAAAGACCAGCCTGGTCAACCTGATCCCCCGCTTTTATGACGTCAATCAGGGCGGTGTTCTTGTGGATGACATCGATGTCCGCAAAGTCGACCTGGTTAGCTTAAGGAAGCAAATTGGTATCGTTCTGCAGACCTCGTTGCTGTTTTCAGCGAGTATTCGTGAAAACATCGCCTTCGGTAGACCTGATGCCGGTGAAGAAGAGATACTAGAGGCTGCCAGGGCTGCACAAGCCCACGATTTCATTCGCTCATTACCGGCAGGATACGACACGGTTGTGGGTGAAAGGGGGGTGACTCTCTCTGGTGGTCAGCGCCAGAGGGTTGCCATCGCTCGCGCATTATTGATGAACCCCCGCATTCTAATCCTGGACGATTCCACTTCCAGCGTCGATATGCAAACAGAACAGTTGATCCAAAAAGCATTATGGCAGCTGATGCAAGGGAGAACAACCTTCGTGATCGCCCATCGTCTATCAACTGTCCGTCGAGCAGATTTGATATTGGTCATGGAAGATGGTCAGATTATCGAACGTGGTACACATCGTCAGCTGATCAACCAGGATGGATTGTATCGAGAAATATGTGATCTACAGCTGCGGGATAGAGAAAAATTCCGTGAAGAAGTCCAGTCACTGGATAGCCCCCCAACCCAGTATTCAGACCCCAGACCGCGTGGTTGGGAGGCTGAATGACCACCTTACCTCCTAACC
>DATKXE010000325.1:0-7532 GCA_035529195.1 Anaerolineales bacterium | reverse complement strand
CGCCGCAGACCTGTCAGCAATGCCCCACTTGTTGATCGCAGGTGCCACGGGTTCGGGCAAATCAGTCGCAGTGAATGCCATTATCTGCGGTTTGCTGTTAAACAATTCGCCAGACGATTTACGCCTCCTGATGGTCGATCCGAAGAGGGTGGAATTAACCGGCTATAACGGCATCCCTCATTTACTGACACCGGTTGTAGTAGATTTCGAGCGCGTGGTTGGTGCCTTACAGTGGGTAGCGCGGGAGATGGATCAGCGCTACCAGAGGCTGGCCAAGAATGGCGCTCGTAATATTGTCGACTATAACAGCAGGCTGAGCGCACAAGGTGAGAGCAAGCTGCCCTATCTGGTGGTCATCATCGATGAGCTGGCAGATTTGATGATGCTGGCTCCGGATGAAACGGAGCGCACCATCACCCGTTTGGCACAATTGGCACGGGCTACAGGAATCCACCTGGTGATCTCCACCCAACGCCCATCAGTTGATGTTGTCACCGGGCTGATCAAGGCCAATTTCCCAGCCAGGATCGCCTTTGCTGTGGCCTCCGGTGTCGACAGCCGGGTAATCCTTGACCAACCTGGCGCAGAGCGTCTGTTGGGTCGAGGAGATATGCTCTTCCAAGCGCCCGATGCTGCTGCTCCGGTTCGCCTTCAGGGCACATTCGTTTCCGATCCTGAAATCCAACGATTAGTGACCTTCTGGCGCAGGCAGGCGGGGACTGTAGATGCAGCTGCTATGGCCACCGAAGGAGTCGTCGATGAACTGCCGCGTGGTGTACCGCTGAAGCAGATTCCGCTTTGGGAACAAATGGAGCCTGAAGAGGACTTGGACCCCCTGTTCGACGAGGCAGTGGACCTGGTGCGGCGTCAGGGTCGCGCGTCGATCTCGATGCTGCAGCGCCGCTTGCGAATTGGCTACACCCGCGCCGCCCGTCTGATTGAGACCATGCAAGATAAAGAAATCGTCGGACCCACTCAACCCGGAACTCAAGGTCTGGAAGTACTGGATTATGGACCAGCTGCGCCCCCGGTTGGAGAAGATTAATCCCCGGTTTGGCTTAAAATTCGCCGATCTACCCCAGAAACAGGCTAATTATCCCTTAACCCCAGCCTCAGATAGGGCTGAGGTATAATCGCGAGCATGGCAAAGCGCCTTCTAGGCCTCTTTCTGGTGATGGTTTGCTTACTTTGCCTGGCAAGCATTGTCATCTATAACCTGCCCCCATTTCATGAAAGTTTATCCTGGCGGCTGGCAAACCTGCGAACCCAGGTTCGCCGCATGGTTAATCCCCCGGAACAGGTCGTGTTCGTACCACAGGAACAAATCGACGCGAGCACATTACAGGCGATGACGCCTTCACCTGCGGCAACCAGCACCCCTGACGATGGTATTTTTGCGACTGCCACTGAATTTATAGCCAGCGCAACACCTGCTGCCTCCCCGACAATGACCCCCTCCCCAACCCCCATTCCGGAACAATTCTTGCTTACCGGAATCCGCCACGAATACCAGAAATTCAACAACTGCGGCCCTGCCAACCTCTCCATGGCACTTTCCTTCTGGGGTTGGGCTGGAAACCAGAATGATACCGGCGGATACCTGCGGCACAGCGAATTTGATAAGAACGTCATGCCTGGGGAGATGCGATCATTCGTCCAAGAAACCACCGAATTCGAGGCGCTAACTCGAGTAGGTGGGGACCTACAGCTGATCAAGAACTTGCTGGCGGCTGGATTTCCAGTTGTCATTGAGAAGGGATACGATCCACCAGATGATGATTGGATGGGACACTACCTGACCCTCAATGGTTACGATGACACACTAAAAAAATTCACCGCACAAGACTCGCTGATCATGCCTGATTACCCGCTGCCTTACGAGCAAGTTGAACAGCTTTGGCGTGATTTCAACCATGTTTACCTGGTGATCTACCCGGTGGACCGCCAGGCAGAGGTGGCATCCATTCTTGGTCCACAGTTCAACGAAATCCCTAATTTCGAATCCGCCGCGCAGAAAGCGCGCCGGGAGACCGAACAGTTAACTGGACGCGATTTGTATTTTGCCTGGTTCAACCTGGGCAGCAACCTGCTGGCCCTGGAAGATTACGCCGGTGCTGCAGCGGCTTACGACCAGGCCTTCGCGGTCTACCCAACCATCCAGGAAGATGAGCGACCCTGGCGTGTGATGTGGTACCAGGATGGTCCCTACGCGGCCTACTACCATATGGAGCGCTACCAGGACATCATTAACCTGGCGAACATAACTTTTTTCGCACTGGGCGAGTACACGCTGGAAGAATCTTTTTACTGGCGGGGGATGGCGAAGCAGGCTTTGGACGACTATAATGGGGCTGTTTTTGACCTGAAGAAAGCTGTTGAATTAAACCCGAATTACACCCCTGCCCTAAGTGCTCTTGAAGAGCTAGGTGTTGAGACTAATTAGTTCAGATCCCTATATCTGGTGTGATGATTTCAAATCCGCTGCTATTTTCTTGCACATTCCCAAACCAATTCGGGGAACTACCACCAGGAGGAATCAGTCAGATAATAAGTAGTATTGGATTATCCCGAATTAGGGTGTTAGTATTTTCAAGCAATTGGTCCAGTTAAGATTAATCAACTGACCAACGTGGCCAAAAGCTTTGAACCAGACATTTTCATGGAAGATTTGTAGAACTTTATGCGCAGGATTTACCTAGCAGCCCTCATCATAATCTCAGTTGTTTGCTTGCTATCAATCGTGGCATACAACATACCGGCGGTGCAAACCCGGCTTGCGCCGCGCCTCGACCAGCTGCGCACGCGCATCGTGTATGCCATCAACCCTCCTGAGCAAGCCGTGTTCATCCCCCAGGAGCAAGTTGAAGAAGTTATCCTGCCAACCTTGACAGTGACACCTACCCCCAGCCCCACAATCACACCTACCACTGAAGGCCCGACCAACACGCCCGCCCCCTCGCCCACTGCAACGATAACGCCCACGCCTCTCCCAGAATCGATCGTGCTGGAAGGCATCAAGTACGAAGACCAGCACCATCGCTGGAATTACTGCGGTCCTGCGAATCTATCGATGTCGCTAACATATTGGGGTTGGGATGGAAACCGGGATGTGGTCGGCGAATATATTAAACCGTCCGATAAAGACAAGAACGTGATGCCATATGAGATGCAAGACTTTGTCGAGACACAGACCGATGGCATGGGCGCGATGGTCCGCATAGGGGCTGACATTGAACTGATCAAACGTATGCTGGCAGCTGGTTTCCCGGTGATAGCTGAGAAGGGTTATTATGAATACGACTACACCGGAAAACTCGGCTGGTTGGGGCACTACCAATTTATCAATGGATACGATGATAATCAGGGAGTCTTCATTGTCCAAGATACTTATGTCGATGGTGGTCAGAATTTTCGCATCAACTATGAGGAATTTGCGGAAGGGTGGCGATCTTTCAACTACACTTTGCTGATCGTTCATCCGGAAGAGCGGATTAATGAAGTTCTGGCTGCACTTGGTCCATGGGCTGACCCGGCCTGGGCAAACCAACATGCCCTTGAAATCGCACAGGCAGAAATCCTGGCATTGGATGGCATCGATCAATTCTTTGCCCAATTCAATGAAGGCACCAGCCATGTCAATCTGCTGCAGTATGTAGATGCCGGGACAGCTTTTGACCGGGCATTTGGCCTGTATGCCGAATTGGCAGAGGATGACATGCGTCCATACCGCATTGTCTGGTACCAGACTTCGCCTTATTGGGCATATTATTACAGCGGGCGCTACCAGGATGTGATCAATCTGGCTAACACCACCCTGAATGATACGATCAGTGAACCGGTATTGGAAGAAAGTTTTTATTGGCGGGGATTGGCCCGTGAAGCTGTGGGAGATCTGGATGGGGCCATCGACGATTTCCGTCAGTCCGTAAATCTGAATCCAAATTTTGGTCCAGGCTGGGATCAATTGGCTCGCCTAGGAGTTGAGGGATAACCTACATGCTGACCCTTTTGCACTTTGCAGATGCGCATATTGATATGGCAAATTACGGGCGCCACGATCCGGAGAGCGGATTACCCATGCGGGTGATCGACTTTCTCAAATCACTGGATACGATCACCGATACCGCCATTGAGGAAAAAGCAGATCTGGTGCTGTTCGCAGGGGATGCCTATAAAGACCGCAACCCAGCGCCAACCTTCCAGCGAGAATGGGGCCGCCGCATTATCCGCCTGTCAAAAGCTGGCATCCCCACTGTGCTGCTGGTCGGCAATCACGACTTATCCCCCGCGCTTGGGAGGGCACACGCGATCGAGGAATTCAATACCCTGGAAGTGCCCTATGTACATGTGATCGACCAACCGACCTTCTTAAAGCCTGAAGATATTGATGGCGTACCAGTGCAGATCATGGCTTTACCCTGGATCTCGCGCTCTGGCTTGCTGGCCCACCTTGGCTTACGGCCTGGTGCCCCCCAGCCTGGGCAGGTTTACGAGGAGCTGGAATCACGTTTAACCGAGCTGGTTAAGACCTGGTTCGAGCAGATCGATCCAAATCTACCGCTTGTTTTCACAGCCCACGCTTCGGTCCAGGGTGCAAAATACGGGGCCGAACGCACGGTTATGCTGGGCTCCGACATGGTGCTGCCGGGATCCATGGTTCGCGATCCGCGCCTGGACTACGTGGCTTTGGGTCACATCCACAAACCTCAAAACCTGAACGAGAACGCCCATCCTCCGGTGATCTATCCTGGCTCCATTGAGCGGGTTGATTTCGGAGAAGCTGCCGATGATAAGTTCTTCGTGGTTGCGAGAGTAGCGCGCGGAAAAACAGAAGTGGAATGGCGGCAGCTGACAGACATCCGCCCATTTATCGATCGCACCCTGGTCCTTGATTCCAAAGATGATATCGACCGGCGTCTACGCGACGCGCTGCCCCCTCCAAAGCAGCTAGCGGGTGCTATCGTACGCCTGACCATTGAATATCCCCGCGATTGGGAAGCCCTGATCGATGATGCTGCCCTGCGGGATTATGCCCAGGATGCCTTCCAATTTCACTTGGTTAAACACCCCCAGATCGAGGCGCGGGTGCGCCTACCGGAGGATCAAACTGTTGGCAGCATGTCCGCATTGGAACTGCTCGATCTTTACTGGAAAGCCAGCCACACCAAGGATGAGGATATTGAGGCACTCAACCAGCTGGCAGGCATGGTGATCAACGAGGTCCAGAGCAAGAAGGATAGCTGAACACCAATGACCATTAAAGCATTAGTGTTCGATTTCGACGGCTTGATCCTGGATACCGAGGGACCGGTTTATCAATCCTGGCGAGAGTTATTTCAGCAATATGGCTACAACATGACGTTAGATGACTGGCAAATCTGCATTGGTTCCGCGGAAGGCACAGCCAGCTTCTTCAACAACCTGGCAGACAAGCTGGATAAACCACTGGATATGGAGGCAGAAGCACCAAAACGACTGCAGCGCGAGCTGGATTTCATTGCCAGGCAGCCGATCTTACCCGGAGTAAAGGAATACATCCAGCAAGCAGCCAAGATGGGTTTGAAACTCGGTATCGCCTCCAGCTCTCCCTGCAAGTGGGTGGTTGGTCACCTTGAGAAACGCGGTCTTCGAGATCATTTTGAATGCGTCTTGGCGGCCGATGATGTTAGGGTCACCAAGCCCGATCCAACCCTGTATTTAACTGCGCTGGAATGCTTGGGAGTCAGTGCTCACCAGGCGATTGCCTTCGAAGACTCGCCAAACGGAGTCCTGGCGGCAAAGCGGGCCGGATTATACTGCGTTGCAGTCCCCAACCCGTTGACCAGCCAGCTGCAGTTCAAAGAGGCTGACCTGCAGCTGGGTTCGCTCGAAGAGATGACTTTAGATGAGCTGCTGGGGCTAATAAAAACTGAGAAGCATGGAGCCCAGAAGAAAGTATAGTATATTTGTGTTCCGGATCAGATCAGGTGTCTAATCCCATCTAGACAGACCTGATATTCGGAACAGTTTATTGGGATATATTATTTATGAGAAGAGAGGTGTTTAGATGGTAAGATTCATATTGATTAGTTTGTTTGCTGTCCTCCTGCTGGGTGCCTGCAGCTCAACACCAACGACCCAGCCAGCGGTTGAAGACCAAGAAAAACCGCTGGTGACGGTCTACCGGGAGCCCACCTGAGGCTGCTGTGGCAGCTGGAGCGAGTATATGCGCGAAAATGGCTACACCGTACAGGTGGAAGATGCTCAAAACCGGGCCGCGCTAAGGGATCAATATAATATCCCCCTCCAAATCGAGTCCTGCCACACCGCCATCGTGGATGGCTATATCATAGAAGGACATGTACCTGTGGCTGAAATTGAGCGCTTATTGTCTGAGCGCCCAGAGATAGTTGGCCTGGCTGTGATCGGTATGCCAAGCGGCTCACCGGGTATGGAAGATGAGAGCCAGTCCCAACAGCCATTTGATGTGCTGGCTTTTGACAGTCAAGGGAATACTGAGATTTACGCCAGCTACCCGTAAAAGGGGCTGCAGCTGATTAGGTTCTAATCCTGAATGATTTAACCCGTAAAAAATCCAGATTCATTATGCAAGGACCAGCTGATTGGTCCTTGCATAAATTTATCTTCGATCAGAAACGGAAAATCGAAGACCACTATTCATATTTCTCATCCCCACCTGAGATGGGCTGGCAGCGGGTGATTTCATACCCGTAGATATCTGAAATTGCGGTAATATCCGCATCAACTAGATCGGTGAGTCTGGCCATTATTGGTGCTTCGGTAAGATTTAATGATATTCTGGTAGAGTATATCATTGCATTTGAGCGCGGTTTTTCCACAACTGAAAGAAACTAACACCAGTCAATTTTAAGTATCTATCACAAAAGCCACTGCAGACAACTTTTATTGATTTCTGAGTAATTTCGGGATATGCTTAATAGCGAATTCCCAACTTGTCTAATGCATATTTTTGGAGCATTCTTATCCAAAATTATTGGGCAATTACGGATCAATTTATAACCCAATAACCTTTCAACAAAAGGGAGAAATTTATGTCACGCATCCTGGGTGGAACCCGCTATCTGGTTGTGATTCCTGTCATCGGACTGGCGATCGCAACCTCTGCCTTTTTCGTTTTTGGGGGCATTGGCTTGATCAGATTGCTGATCGAACTAAGCATCACTGCAATTAGAAATCTAACTCAAGAAACCGTCGGAGCGGATAGAGGCCTGGTGATCTTCGAGGTGGTTGAATACGTGCACCTTTTCCTGGTCGGAACCGTGCTCTATATCACCGCCATCGGTCTATACCAGCTCTTCATCAACGAGATCAAGTTCCCAAATTGGCTCAAAATCGACAGCACGGAAGAGCTGGAAACCAATCTGATCGGTGTCACGGTGGTGGTATTGGCGGTTAACTTCATGGGGGCGGTGTTTGTCGGGGGAAAAGAAAACCTGCTGGAGTTCGGTGCGGGGATCGCCCTGCCGATCGCAGCCCTGGGAGTGTTCCTGGGTTTGCGAGCCTGGTCGACG
>DATKXE010000324.1:0-4711 GCA_035529195.1 Anaerolineales bacterium | reverse complement strand
GCATGGATAAAAATCCATCCGTAAATATAGATTTTCCTGCCTCGAAATTCGTTTTTGCGACCTGGAAATTGGTTTGAGATTGCTGTACTATATCTTCATACTGCTCTAACTGATCTTCATAAATTTTCTTAGCATTCTGGTCCAGTTGATCGACCGGCGGCTCTGGCCTGGGCGGCAGAATCGGCTGCTTGGGAGGTTGGGTGGTGTCGATTTCTCCGATCTTCAACCGGTTGGTATAAACTTCGATCAGGTTATCGCGCGCCACGATCGCAATCCGGTTGGTGGTTCCGTTCTGCCATTCGAAAGAACGATCGGCATCCCTCGGATAAAAGTGACGCATATTGGCCGGCTCACCATCTGCAAGGGCGGTAAAAACTACCCTGCCATTGGCAAAACGACTCGCGATCAGCATGTATCCGTCTGGCTTTTGTTGATCGCCATTCGAACGGAACAAGAAACCACATCCCGAGTCGCCATACTGCGTATCCCAGGTCACATCCGCAGCCAGGACAAAATCCTTCGCCGTGACATTCATATAATCATTCCCAAAGGTCATCTGCTGGTAGCCGGAGACCTCCAGGGTAAGCGGGTCATGAATCCAGCCGACTCTTCCGCTGGAAGCATCCAGACCATAGGTGGGCAGTTCCGCAATCACCGGCGCCGCCACGGTAGCAGTCGCCAGCTGTGTTTCGTCTCGATCAGCGACCTGCGCGGTCTGGGTTGCAGAAATATCCTGGCTTTGCTGTGTTGCTACGGCTTCTGCAGTTGCTAAATCACCCGCGTTGGCTGCATCTACTGCCTCTGCAGTGGTCGTCCCTGCGATCGCCTGCCTCATGGCTGACAATGTCGCGTTCGCTGAATCGGATTGCGGGTCCGTTCCGCAGCCCTGGATCAAAAAGCTCAGCATGACCAACAATGATAATCCGATCACCATTGTCTTGGAATACTTTATTTTCGTGAATAGTTTCATGGCAATCACCCCACGTTATGCGGATGCATCCTTGCGTTTAATAAACCCCAGGATGAGTACAAAATACACGCCGATAATTATCAATTGGGCGAGCCAGGTTTTTGTTATCCAGGTGATCAAGTTGTTCACATCCCGGACATTGACAAAAGCCCAACCCATCATTTCTTTATTGCCTTGGATCAGTGCCCCAGCTGTGCCAATTGCTTTAATGCGAGCGGCATCGTAAGAAATCCTCTCTATCTGGTAATCCTTAATCTGGGCGGTGTAGATATCCGCCCGAGATCGATACAAATCCATCTCGCTCCTGAATTGATCCTGGAGCAGCTGCACTTCGTCCTGGTACGAATTCAGGGCATTCATATACTGGACCATCGCCACCTGGTCGTTCTGGTCCGCAGGTGGCTCGGGAGCATCAGGAATGACCGGCTCGGGGGGCTCAGGACCCAGCTCGGCTGGCTCAACGGGTGCCGGAAGATCGATTTCCGCTACATAGAACTCGCCAATGCCGGGGAAATTACATGAATTGGGGTCAAAAACCGCCAATCCCATGCATTTGCAACCGAAAGCAGTTTTTTGTTCCAGGGACATCAGGTCGCGCTCTTCCTCAGAAAGCTGCCAGCAAGGGTCTGAGGCAACATCTGAACCCATCCCGGTCAGGCCGGTAAAATCCTGGAACGCCCAGCGGGTCGAAGCGATTGCGGTGACATTTTCAGGCAAAGGAGCCAGGCTGCCGCTCAATATGATTTGCGGGATAATCAACAAAATCATCAATAGCGGTGCGACAGCCGGGGATTTTGAGATGGCAGAGGCCATCAATCCGCTCATGCTGCCGGCTAAAATCGCCAGCACAATGGAAACATAATACAGCCCAATAATCAGCGCACCCCCTGGAACATCAAACGCCAGGAAGCGAATGGTGGTAAACACCACGGCCCCGTAAAATGACAGCAGCAGTGCCACCCAGGCTTTCGAGGCGACATAAGGAAATATCTTCAGATTGACCAGGCGCTCGCGTTTGTAAACATCAGCTTCCTTGACAAACTCGCGCATCTGGGAGAAACCTCCCACCAGCAGGCCGTTGATGGCTAACAGGAATATGGTCACAGATGCCGTGGCGGCATCGCCGAGATAGAAATCATATAACTGCCTGCCCATGGCCATAGCCAGGAAGAAATCCAACGAGGCAACCAGTACTGGCACTAAAAGCATCAGGATCAGGCTGGTTCGATCGCGAGAAAGTATTTTGAAATTGCGTGCAGAGAGGATCGTGAATTGGCGAAATCCTGAGACACGCGGCCTGCTCTTTGACCGGCTAACTTTCCCCCTCTGCTTAACCTCAGCACTTTTCGCGCTGGCGGTGCGCGCTGGCTGCAGGGGTTCGACGATATATTTCTGATAGGCCGGGTGCGCCATGTAGCGTTCTGCCCACTCTTCAGCTTTCCCCTTACTTGGATCATCCAGGATGGCATAGATCTGGTCGAACTCCATCTCGTGGGCACGCTGCTCGCGTTCGGAGCGGTATTGGTCGAAATATGCCAGCGCTTCTTCTGGCGGACCAAACCAGGCCACGTAGCCACCGCGTGCCAGGAAGACGACTTTATCTGCCAGCATCACGTTCTTCGTTGCATGCGTGACCAAAATAATGGTACGGCCTTGATCTGCCAGCCGGCGCATAAGGTGCATGAAGGAAGTTTCAGTTCCCGGATCCAGCCCGGAGGTTGGCTCATCCAGGAAAAATAGCCCGGGCTTCGTTAAAAGTTCTACGCCGATTGAGACGCGTTTGATCTGTCCACCGCTCAAGCGGTTGATAGGCAGGTCTTTGCGTTCGACCAGGTCCAGGTCCTCGAGCACCTGCATGATGCGCTGGTGGCGTTCGTCTTTACTTGTATCGCTTGGCATGCGCAGGCGGGCAGCATAAGTTAATGCCTCGTAAACAGACAGCTCGTAATGGATGATATCTCGCTGTGGAACATACCCGATCTCATTTTGAATTACATCGAAGTTTGAGTAGATATTGGTACCATTGACCAGCACCACACCTTGGGTTGCAGGTCGATATCCGGCAATCGCATCGACCAGGGTGGATTTACCGCCTCCCGATTGACCCACGACCGCGATGAACTCGCGCGGCTTGAATGTCAGCGAAATATCCTGGAGGATATTTAAATCCTTACGCACCCATTTATTCAAGTCGAGAGCATCCACATGCAAGCCATGGCTTTCGTCATATTGCCCAAGCTCATCTTCGCCCATCACAAAGCGAAATGAGCCGATGCGAATCACATCGCTTGGCTGCAGCCAAACATCTCCTTCGGCCCGTGTATCGTTTATATAGGTGCCATTTGTGCTGCGCAGATCCGTCAACCGGTGACGTTGACCGACACGTTCGATCTGTGCATGGTAGCGCGAGATCCTTGGTGAATCCAGAACGACATCATTGCTGGCATCGCGGCCGATCTGGATCATGTTCTTTTCACTAAATCGGATCGGGGTAGCCTGGGTCTCAGCTGCGTGGGATGGGTCGACATAGGTCATCGTAACCATCATGCCGGGATCTAGGCTGCCAATCCGCAATATATCGCCATGGTGGAGATTGTGTGAGGCGGTTAAGGGTCTGCCATCGAACAACACTGGATTGCCCGCTTCTGGTATCACGGATAGCAGGTAACCATCTTGTACGCGATCCAGGTATGCGTGATGACGCGAGACAATCCGCGAATCGATCACTATCTCGTTATCTTTCAAGCGACCGATAGTTACCCTGGGATTAGTCAAAGTATAAGTCTTGGGCGCCTGGCCTGCGATGGTGACGCTTAATTGCGGCGGAGTGAGATCTTGTGAAACGCTCACTTCCTGGCCGATCATCGTCATTTGAGGTTCTGGAGGAGGTGTAATTGCACCCGCAGGTGCTGCCTCTGGTTGGCTGGGGACGAGGGGCTGGTGAGGCGCTTCCTCAATGATGGTTCCACCTACCAGATGTAAGTCGCCCTCGATCATCGTCGCAGACACAGGGGGCAGCGCTACCTGGTACTCCAGTTGGATCCTTCTCCCAATGCTAATGATGTCACCGTTTTTCAACGGCCAGGGTTTTGAAATTCGTTCTCCATTCACAAAAGTGCCGTTGCTGCTGCCGAGGTCTTCAATCAGGTATTGATTATTTTGGAATGTGAGACGGGCGTGCTTGCGCGATACTCCGGGAGAATCGATCTGGAGAGTGCTGCTTGGCTCACGACCGATGAAGGTTTCATCACCTTCCAACGGGTAAGTCTTTCCTGCGGAGGGTCCTTCTTTAGCAACGAGGAGGTGGGGATATTGAGCATTCATGGTCACTCCACAGCGATACGAATTTATTAAATTATCTGGGAATCATATGGTTGGATTAATACCTATGCACCCTGAGGATTAATTAATTATTATCATAACACCTTAATTTTATCAAAAAGGAAACCTTTCAAAATTATTAAAGTCGGGGCTGTCCATAGAAAAGATGGACAGCCCCTGTGCCAGGGAACGCTGCTACCTCGCTCCCTGATGCTCTTAAGTCTTCTTCAGATTGGAAGTCATCCCTCTGCACGAGCTAGACGCACCTGCGGTCGTAGCCATCAGCTGATAATTTGTCGAAAGGAAGCACTTGAGTTGTTTCGGTGATTTCAGGTTTTGAGAGTTTCATATCTCCCACTATGACAGTGAAACATCTGCAGAAATGCGGCGATTTCTATGACCTTGGGGTCAAACATTTTA
>DATKXE010000323.1:0-20135 GCA_035529195.1 Anaerolineales bacterium | reverse complement strand
GTCGCAAAGCATCCTGGAAGAGTGGTTCGTGAGTTAATGGTGTGCATGAAGCAACCACAACCCGGTTTAAATCGCGATGGATCACTTCCTCGATGATGTGGGCGATAGTATCCTGGGAGCAGGTATAAAGATTATCTTCCGCAAAGGCTACCCCTGGCAGTGAACTGGCATACTCAGCAACGGAAGGCACATCCAGATAGCCACCAATATTACTGCCGCAGTGGCAGACAAAGACACCAATGCGTGGCTCTTGATCAGCCAGGTCTTTTTCAGAGGGGTAATGGGGGAACTTTGCCAGGCTGAAACGGGCTGGAGCCAACAGCTGCGCGGCTGCTGCCGCTGTCCCGCTTGCTTCAATCACCGTTTCGGGGATGTCCTTTGGCTCGCGGAAAGGTCCAGCTACATAAATGCCTTCCTGGCTGGTTTGCAATGGGTCAAAAAGTGTTGTATGGCAGAAGCCATATTCATCCAGTTCAACCCCTAAATTTTTGGCAAGCTGTTTAACTGAATCAGAGATCTCCATACCCACCGATAATACGACCAGGTCGAATTCCCCTTCGAGAGTATCGGCTTGTTCTTCAAATGGAGCAGCATAGCGAACTTTGAGGTTGTGGGAAAGCGGATCTTCTTTTACCTCGCTTAATCGGCAGCGAGTATATTTCACCCCATAATTATTCTCTGCCCGTTGGTAATATTCTTCATAGCCTTTGCTGTAGGCTCGTGTGTCCATGAAGAATACCTGGCAGGAAACCTCCATCTCTCCGCCATCTTTGCGTGATTTTGCCTTAGCATGTTCAAGCGTCATGATGGCTTCTTTAGCGGCATACATGCAGCACACCGAAGAACAATAATCATGGGTTTGATCACGACTGCCAACACATTGCAGGAAAGCGATCCGTTTGGGATCCTCGCTATCAGAGGGTCGCTGGACATGACCATTGGTCGGACCTGATGCGGATAGCATGCGCTCATACTGCAGGGAGGTGACCACATTGGGATAGCGCCCTAATCCAAATTCTTCTGATAATTCTGCACGGTAAGTCTGGTATCCGGGAGCTAAGATCACAGCCCCCACTTCGATCCGGCTTTGACTGGGAGGCATGTCGTGGTCGATCGCGTCAACCCCACAGGCAAAGGTGCAGCTCATGCATTCCGAACAGATGCCGCATGCCAGGCAGCGGGCTGCTTCAGCCTGGGCACTGGTCTCATCATATCCACTTTCTATTTCAGAGAAATTATCCAGCCGGTGTTCGACCGCCAGTTCAGTTAACTGCACCCGCCCTTGAACGGTTATCTCGCCTTTAGCAATGCGCGCTTCGATCTCCTCTTGATCGATCTGCACTACTGGCAGAGGAGGCTTGGGAGCCCGTTCAAGTTGGTTTCCGCTGAGGAAGCGGATAATCGACTCAGCAGCTTCGTGCCCGCTGTGGACTGCTTCGATCACGAAAGCTGTACCGGATACGCTGTCACCTGCAGCGAAAACTCCTGGCCGAGTGGCAGCGAAAGTGTTCGGATCGACCGCGATGGTCTTCAGGTCGGTCATCGCCACGCCGGCATCATCCGGAATGAAAGCCAGACCGGCGCGTTGGCCGACGGAGAAAATCACGGTATCACAGGGGATCACATGCTGCGAATCCCCGACTTTGTCGACCATTAAACCCTCAGTTTCGTCGAAGGTAAATGATCTCACCTGCATGCATTCCACACCGCTTACGTGGTTTTGTTCATCCGGTATGACCTGTTCAAAGGAACGCCCGGCATAGATGGCAACGCCCTCGAGTTCAGCGGCCTCAATCTCCCAGGGGTGGGCAGGCATTTCCGGGCGGCTTTCAAGGCATGCCAGCGAGACCTGGCATCCAAGACGCACCGCGCTGCGGGCGACATCGATGGCAACATTACCTCCGCCCAGCACCAAGACATTCTTACCAAGCGGTCCTTTATCATTCTGATCATATTTCCCCAGGCGCACATCCCTCAGGAAATGTGTGTTGATCAAGACCCCGTCCAAATCCGCACCGGGAATCGGGAGACGGATACCTTCGTGGGCTCCTACAGCAATTAATACAGAGGTATATCCATCGTCAAACAAATCGTCCAGGTTCTCAACTTGGGTATTGAGATGTAATTCGACACCTAAATCGATAATGTCCTGAACTTCACGCTCAATAATCTCGTTGGGTAAGCGATACTCAGGTACACCCAGGCGCAGCATGCCTCCAGCCACCGGCATGGCTTCAAAGATGGAAACCGGGTACCCGGCGTGGACCAAATCTTGCGCAGCAGTTAATCCACACGGACCCGCTCCAATGATCGCTACCCGTTTTTCTGGGAACAATATCTCCGCTGGATCGACAGCTTCCCGGGATTTGGAATATACCTGATCAGTGACAAAACGTTTCAATGCCCGAATATTGATTGGTTCATCGACCATACCCCGGTTGCAGGCTGTCTCACAGCGATGGTTGCAGATACGACCACATATACCCGGGAAGGGGTTATCCATTTTGATCACCCGCAGGGCATCCTCCCAGCGTCCCTCCCTGACCAGAGCGATATATCCTTGTGCTCGTTGGCCTGCAGGGCAAGCATCCCTGCAGGGTGCAATGCCGCGTTTCTCAATGGCGTAAGCGTTTGGGACCGCCTGCGGATAAAGTTTGTAAGCAGCCCGGCGCTGGTTCAGCCCTTCGTTAAAATCATCCGGGATCACGATCGGGCAAACCTTGGCACAATCGCCACAGGCAATGCATTTGGTGATATCGACATAGCGAGGTTTATGGTGGACAGTAACGGAGAAACTTCCGGGTTCACCAATGATGTCCATCACGGATGTATCAGTAAGTATCTCGATATTCGGATGGCGACTTGTTTCGACCAATTTTGGTGAGATGGTGCACATGGCGCAGTCATTGGTCGGGAAGGTTTTATCCAGCTGTGCCATCTTCCCGCCGATGGCTGACTTGGTCTCAACCAGGTGGACTTTAAACCCTTGATCTGCCAGGTCCAGTGAAGCCTGCATGCCCGCGATCCCACCACCGACGACCATCACTGCGCCGGTTGGTATCTTCGTTTTAGGATCGGGTTTGCTGGAAGCCATCTTGGCTCCTCTTTTCTCTATCCTGGTGAGATACGTCGACCGCGGAATTCGAGATCGTCTTCGACCTCAAGCTCCATATCCGGCAGCGTTTCACCTTTGATTGGGTTAGGTCCCAGCTCGCGGATGCGATCCGTCATCTTATCTACTGAGGCAGCAAATGCCTGTGCCTGGCTGCCAGACATGAAGAACATTTCCAAGCGCTCACTGCCAATCCCGATTTCATCCAAAATATTCTGGGCGCGGATTAATCGTGCTAATCCGCGTTCGTTACCGCGCACATGGTGACAATTACCGATCGGACAGGCCACTACGTAGACACCATCCGCGCCTTGTTCGAATGCTTCCAAGAGATAGCGGATATCTGTCTTTCCAGTGCAGGGCATACGTACAAACTTGACATTGGCAGGATATTGAACTCCCATTGCCCCGGCGGTATCCGCGGCCATATAACCACAATAAATGCAGTAGAATGCGGTTATCTCTGGTTCGAAGGAATTTTGAATAGGTTTTTGTACTGTCATCGATGTAATTATCCTTGTTGTCAGTCACCCGCAACTGGTATAGTCTGCCAGGTTCCCAAGCCTTTTATATCCCTGAGCATCATCTGCTCATCGGTGTAATGAATCAGCTGGATGGCATTGGCTGGGCATTCACCGGTGCAAGTGCCACAGCCCTGGCATAGGGCGGGGTCAATGAATGCCGCGCCGCCGAGACCGCCAACACCTGACCGACCCTCTTCTGAAATGATGCGTGGGATATCGAAAGGACAGGTGCGCGTACAGGTGAGACATCCAACGCATTTATCAGGATCGACTACTGCAATCACCCCTCCCAGGTAGAGCGTCTCTTGAGAGAGCAAACTTAATGCCCGGCCAGCTGCTGCAAGGGCATGGCTGATGCTTTCCTCAATAAACTTTGGATAGTGTGCCATGCCTGCCAGGAAAATGCCATCCCGCATGAAATCCATGGGTCGCAGCTTCAACTGCGCTTCTTCGAAAAACCCCTCACTGGAAAGCGGTACCTGCAGCAGCTGTGATAATTGCTGTGTACCTTCGGAGGGTGCGATAGACATGCTCAACGGGATTAAATCCGCGGGTAGGCTGAGCAATCTATCGAGAGAAATGTCATAGACCTGGACAATGAGCTGGTTGTCTTTGAGCACCACTTCTGGAGGGTTATCATCCGTGTAGCGCACGAACACCACCCCCAAGCGGCGCGCTTCAGTGTAGTACTCCTCTCTGAAGCCGTACGTGACCACGTTCTTATACAATACAGTCACCTGGCAAGAAGGATTGAATAGCTTCAACCGAATAGCATTCTTAATTGTGTTGGTGCAGCAGATCCGTGAGCAGTAATATGGAGACCCTTCCGGCTGAATGCACTGGATCATAACCACGTCATTTAAGGCTGCAATGTCTTCGGGGTGATGGATGATTTTTTCTTCTAAATCTTGCTGGGTGATCACCCGCGGATACTCAAGCAAAGAGTGCTGGCGAGTCTCTTGTGCCCCAGTAGCGACAATGGTGACTCCATGTTCGATGGACAAAGAATCACTGTGCCCGTTCCGCCTTGTCTGCAGCTCGGTTCGAAAATGACCTACATGCCCCGAATGATTAACGACCTCGGTCCGGGTGTGGACGATAATGCGAGTATGAGCCCGCACACGGTTGATCAGGTCTCGCAGCAGGCGTTGAGGGTTATAGCCCTCGGCAACGTAGTAGAGATTTTGAAGATTGCCGCCCAGTGTTTGTGAACGCTCAACCAGATGGACATCATATCCGCTGTCCGCGATTGCTAGGGCGGAAGTCATGCCAGAAACTCCACCACCGATCACCAGCGCACTAGGCAGGCATTCGTGTCGTTTTTTTGTAACCTGTTTGGCAATCACCACTCTACCAACCGCCATGCGCACCATTTCGATGGCTTTGCGGTTTGCTAAGGGAACCTGTCCCTGGTGAACAAAGCTGCATTGTTCTCGCAAGTTGACAACTTCCAGCAGGTAAGGATTGAGACCCGCCATGCGGACGCTGCGCTGGAAGAGTGATTCATGAGTCCTGTTGCTGCAAGCAGCGATCACAACCCGGTTGATTTTATCTTTCTGGATGCGTTCAATGAGTTGATCTTGAACCTCCGGGAAGCAGGCGTACTCGATCATATCAACCGAGACCACTTTGGGTAAGTGACTAACGTTGTGGAGCAGTGTGGGTATATCGACCACTTCACTGATCGATTCGCCACAGGTGCAGGCAAACACTGCCACCCGCGGTTCTTCAGTGCTGACATCGCGCTCTGGCGGCAAACCACCCACAGACAGAAATGGATATTCACGCGTATAGGGGTGAGTATGCAGGCGGTCGTTGAGCAAGCGCATCACCTCTGCCGCAGCTCCGCTGGCATCGATGATCGTCTCAACGATCTCCTTCGGGGAAGAGAAAGCACCGCAGACGTAGACCCCCGGGCGAGTGGTTTGCAGGGGGGTGAATTTATCCGTTTGGCAGAACCCGTACTGGTTTAATTCGATCCCCAGGTTATCCGCCAGATACTTGGCTGATTCGGGTGGCTGCAAGCCAGTGGCCAGAACAACCATCTCGAATTTTTCTTGGTGCAGCTCGCCATTGGGGTTGGCATATTGCACTATCAGATCACCACTTTGTGGGTCTTCTCTAATTTCTGAGACCCGGCAGTGGTTGTACTCAATTCCATGCTTATCCCGTGCTTTGGAGAAGTATGCGCTGTATTCTTTGTTGAAAGCACGTTCATCCATGATGAATACACTGCAATCGATCTCTTTCCCCAATCGCTGTTTAGCAAGTATGGCTTCCTTGGTTGCATACATACAGCAAATTGATGAACAAAACGGGTTGTCTTGGTCCCTGGAACCGATGCACTGCAGCCAGGCGATCGAACTGGGCTGTTTTTTATCTGAAGGACGGGTGATGATGCCTTCCGTGGGACCGGAGCGGCTGGCAAGGCGTTCGTACTGCATGGCCTCAACAACGTTTGGATACCGTCCGTAGCCCAGTTCCTCAAGCCCGCTCGAGTCATAAATCTTGAATCCCAGGGCCAGGATTATCGCACCAACCTCGACTGTCACCAATCGGGGTTGTTCTTCGAGATTAATCGCAGTACTTGGACAGATGGAGATACATTCCCCGCAATCTTCGCAATAGGGACCTTTGTCGATTATATAGGCATCCGGGGTCGCGCGGGCAGCCACCTTATATGCAGCTTTGCGCTTTGTCATTCCTAGCTGGTAGCTATTTGGCAGCTCAACTGGACAGATTTCTGCACATTTGCCACAGCTGGTACAGCGATCGATATCCACATAGCGTGGTTCCTGCCGTAATGATACGGTAAAGTCGCCAGCCTGGCCTTCGACTTCAAGGATATTGGTATTGGTCAGTATTTCAATATTGGGGTGTTGATTGTGCTGGATATAGGCAGGTGAGATGGAGGGTCTCGTACATCCATAACCGTGATCTGCAGTCCCGCGGCAGAGCACGCAATCATGTTGGGGAAACATGAATCCCAATTGGGATACTTTGCCACCCAGACTTGGGGTTTGTTCAACCAGGTACACCTTCAACCCGGCATCAGCCAGGTCAAGCGCGGCGCGCATACCGCCGATACCGCCACCTACAACCAGAGTCGCGGCGGGTCCAGATTGAAAATTCTGTGATGTCGAAGCTTGCATTAATGCCTCCCCCGCAGGAAATGGGGTTGTATTACGCGAAATATCGAATAGGATAAATACACCTATTCTTATCAATATTATAGACACAGGACTAAGTTTATGTATGTGTCATTCGTCAATTTTTTCCGAGTAATATGTCCTTGATTTATGATTGAATAGATCCCCAAGAATTGGGGATCTATTTTGGAAATTGTGATTATTTTGCAGTCAAAACTATTTTCGTGTCCGGAAATGCCTATTCCGGCTTTCAGTGCAGTGAATTAAAGTCTTGGAAGCAGGTAATCGTAGGCACTGAGTGACGCCTTCGCACCATCACCAACCGCAACCAAAACTTGCTCTGCGTAGCTATTGGTTACATCTCCGGCTGCGAATACACCTGGGATATTGGTACGGGCATAACAATCAACGATGATCCTGCCCTGGTCATCCAACTCAACAAGAGACTCCACCATTTGGGAATTGGGAATCAGGTTCATTTCTATGAAAGTGCCCTCTGCCTCAATGGTTTGTTCTTCTCCACCTGGGCTCTTCACTTTGAGCTGGCTTGCAAAACCATCACCCAAAACTTCAGTAACGGAGTAATCCTCGAGGATAGTCACATTGGGTGCAGCGGCTAATTTAACTCCCAAATCAGAGCTGAGTGCCGCGCCGGATAGTCCAATCAAGTGGACATGTTTAGCGACTGTTGCCAGTTCTGCGGCTGAGCGGAGAGCTAGGTCTCCTTCGCCGACAACCACTGTCTTCCGATCGATGAACAGCGGTGCATAACTCAAAGCTGAATAGCAGAGCCCTCGCATGATGAATTGCTTCTCTCCAGGAACGTTCAGGCGCTGCTGTTTTGTCCCGGTGGCAATGATCAGCGATTTTGCTTGTAAATCTCCCCCGCCCTGGGTTGTTACGTTGAAAATATCACCTTCTTTTTCAATCCCATCGACAGGTTCCATGTGGCGAGCAAACTTCAAATATTCAAGCTCGCTGCGGAATTTGTTTACCACCTCTAACCCTCGGATCACCTGATAATCCTCAATCCAGGGTAGAGCCAGGCGGTAATTGGTCTTCCCACCCAAATCTTTGGAGATCATTAATACATTCAACCGCTTGCGGATCGCGTATACAGTGGCGGTCAGTCCCGCGGGTCCCCCTCCGACAACGATCAAGTCGTACATATTTCACCTCGTTTGTATTGGCGAATATTATTCTCTAAGTCAATGAAATCCTGCCTGGAAATTTTAATGCCAGGTTACTCTTCTGGAGGAGTTTCGATGAAATTCTGATCCATCATGGTATGGGTTAGGTCACGCGAGCGCTTGATAATGGTGTGAGCCTGCTCAAATATTTGCTCATAACTAAGATTGAGCTTGGAAACACCCTGTTCCTGAGCTTTGATAGCCACCGCAGCAGCCTCACGAGGAAAGACCTCCCAGTCATCCATGTTGGGCAGGATATGTTCTTCATCGAGGCGATCACCTACATGATCAGCCAAAGCTTTCGCGGCCGCGAAGCACATTTCATCTGTGATGGTCCGGGCGCGTACATCCAGTGCACCCCGGAAAATTCCAGGAAAACCAAGTGAGTTGTTGACCTGGTTTGGAAAGTCTGATCGACCCGTAGCAATGATGCGCGCGCCGCCTGCTTTTGCTTCCCAGGGCCAGATTTCTGGAACCGGGTTGGCACAAGCGAACACAATGGAATCTTCTGCCATGGTCTCTACCCATTCTGGGAGGATAACACCTGGACCCGACCGGCTCAGACAGATGACTACATCGGCGCCTTTCATTGCATCGGGGATATTCCCTTGGCGTCCTTCAGCATTGGTGGTTTGGCAGAGACGCCATTTATCAACGTACTCTGCTTTTCTAAGTTCAAGATCCCGCCGGTGTGTCCCAAGAATACCTTTGCTGTCGACCATAATGCATTTTGCAGGATCAGCACCCCATCCGAAGATCAAGCGTGAGCAAGCAACATTGGAAGCACCAGTTCCGACGAAAGCGATCTTCACCTCGCTCATATCTTTTTCAACGATTTTCAAAGCATTAATCAAGGCTGCCAGGGTTACCGTTGCAGTGCCCTGCTGGTCATCATGCCAGACTGGTATTTCTGCTTTCTCACGCAGGGTATCCAGGATATAGAAACATTTTGGTTGGGAGATATCTTCTAAATTGACGCCCCCGAACCCAGGCTGCAGCAAACGCACTGTATTAATAATCTGATCTGGATCTTTGGTGTCCAGCATGATCGGCACGCCATCAACTCCACCCAGATATTTGTAGAGCAGAGCCTTTCCTTCCATGACCGGCAGACCGGCCTTGGGTCCGATATCTCCCAAGCCCAGCACACGCGTGCCATCGCTGACTACTGCGACTGTGTTCCACTTGTTTGTATATTCGTAAACCAGGTCCGGGTCTTCTTCGATCGCCCGGCAGGGAGCAGCCACCCCCGGCGTATACCAGATAGCGAAATCATTGAAGTCACGAACACAACACTTCAATGCCGTCTCGATTTTCCCGCGATAGAAAGGATGCAGAAGCATAGCATCTGCCGATGGTTTTGTCGCCTTTGCTAGCAGATCATCAACGTTTACAGGTTCTTTTTCTTTAAGCATGTGATTCTCCTAATACAGAGCAGAAAGGATCCAAACGTATATTTATGTTATTGCTGCAGATAGGAATCTGCATAAATGACTTTGTTGAGCAGGACCTGGACTGTTTTCCAGATATCCGCCTGAGTTGGGTCACTCAAGTCAACATCCTCTACGGTCGGTTCTTCCATGTTGGCACTTCGTTCGGCGATCTTGATGTACAACTTCCCTACGGGGGTGGAATCATCGCCATCTTCAATGATGCGGATCGTTTCTTTCAATCCTTCATCCAGGGGGTCAGCGATCATCATCTCTAATCCTACTCCCATCAGCATCGCGCAGTAAACCTGGTTAATCAGTGGGCGATTCTCACCGGGCACCGCATTCGAAACATTCGACAGGCCAACCGAAATCGCAGGAGGTGGATCCCAGGCATATTGCAGCGTGCGAACTGCTTCCAAGAGGTGAGGGCAGTATTCTTGGCACCCGGAAACCGTCAGTACCAGGGGATCAATAATCAAATTCTCCATCGGATAATCGATTTCGAGCATGCGAGGAATCAGGTGTTCTAATGCGATAGTAACCCGGTCATCCGCAGAAATAGGAATGCCACTGCTGCCCATCGTCAAGGCGATCAGTTTTGTATTGTATTCCTTGGCCAGCAGCGGTACTTTTTCCAAACGTTCTGGTTCAGCGGACGTGGAATTTATGATCGGTTGAGCCTTCGTTACTTTTTTCAATCCAGCTTCAATCCCCAACAGGTTGGTGCTGTCGAAACTTAGCGGGACATCCGCCACAGCCTCAACGGCTTCAACCATCCAGGGGAATACCTCTTCCCAATCTTTTTTGCGTGGACCCAGGTTGATATCCAGTGCTTGTGCTCCACCTTCTACTTGTTTAACTGCCAGGGTTTGAAAGAATTTGGCATCCCTTTCTTTCAAAGCAACTTTGACTTTCTCTGAAATGATGTGAATGTTTTCTCCAATGATGTACATACGTGCCCTCCCTTCCATTTAAGTGATATCTTTATTGGTAATCGATGTTTCGACCGAAGGAAAGCGTGATAAATCTGTGTGCGGAAGAAACAGCGCAGACATGAAAGCATCATAGAAAGTGTTATCAGCGGACAATTCGATGTAGGTCATCCGTGAAGCAATTTCCTTGATTTTTTGGCGTGCCTGGCGATCCAGCAGGGCCAGGTACGCGCCACGCACAGCAGTATTCCCCAAAAATTGGAATTTATCCCATGGTAAATCCGGAAGTAAACCAATCTCAATGGCTTTTTCTACATTAATATATTTGCCAAACGAACCTCCAATCAACACTTGTTCAATCCAATCAAGGGGGATGCCGACACTAACGGCCAGGACTGAAAAACCTGCGTAGATTGCAGCCTTTGCCCGCAGCAGATTGTCGACATCAACGTGGGTGATCACAATATCATCCCCATCGCTGGTCTCTTCCCCAAAGCAGATTACGTACTCCCAGCCATGTTTTCCCTCCCGGATGCGAGAAGTTTTGCTGCTGTCAGTAAAATTACCGGCTTTATCGATCACCCCAGTTAAGAACATTTCTGCCAGTAATGCGATCAGACCGCTACCGCAAATGCCGTGCGGCTTTACATTTCCGATGACGCGAAATGTTGGTTCCAGGTTTCCATCATTGATCCAAATATCTTCAATAGCACCTTTCGTCGCGCGCATACCGCTGGCCACACCAGCCCCTTCGAAAGCTGGTCCTGCTGAACAGGCACAGGTCACCAACCATTCACGAGATCCAAGGACAATCTCTCCATTTGTACCCACGTCCATGAATAAGGTGACCTGCTCGGTGTCATCCACACCAGCAGAAAGGACCCCGGCCGTGATATCTGCGCCTACATAGCTGGCCACTCCCGGAAGGCAGTCAACCGTCCCCTCAGGATGGATGTTGAGCCCCATCTCGCTGGCTGTTAGTGCTGGTACTTGGTTGACCGTTGTAGTGAAAGGCATCATGCGGATGTTCTCTGGGGGAATTCCCAGAGCCAGGTGGATCATGGTGCTGTTTCCTACAATGGTTGCTTTTAGTATTTGGCTGGGCAGCAGAGCAGGGTCGGATTTGATCCGTTTGCAAGCAGTTTCCAGCAGTTCGTTGATAGTCTCCATTACCAGCGAGCGAAGTTTCTCCAGACCACCGTCTTTTCCCGCAAAGACGATGCGTGAAACGACATCCTCTCCCCGGGATATTTGCTTATTGTATTGTGCGGTTTGGGCTTCGACTTTGCCTGTGATCAGATCGACCAACCAGACAGTTATTGTGGTGGTGCCGATATCGATAGCAGCAGCCCACAGCGGGGGGGGAATCAGTTCCTTCCCTGGGAGCAATTCGATCAACCGCGGTGGTAGCTCCTGGTTTTCCAAGGAGCCCAAGTCCAGGATGGCGGTAACCTCCCAATCTCTTTCGCGCAGTATATTTCCGATGCGCTGGAGAAGGGAGAGGGATACCTGAACTCCTTCCATACCCGCCTGCTTGCGTAGTGCTGTGTTCAATCGCGACCAATCGTCCGTTTGATCACTCATGTCTGGTGGAGTAAGGGTCAGTGGGAATGCTTGGATGGCCTGGTCTAAGTTGAAATCGTACCCCTTAGGGACAGTGATTTCTGCTACTGTACGGTCGCTGGTCAGCAGGCGTTCAATTTTTTCTTGCTCAGGGACAGAGACGTGAATATCACCTTCAATGACAGATTGGCATGCCAGGGCATAACCCTGCTCGAGATCTTCCTCAGAAAGCCGGATCGTGCTTCGTCGCCGCACGCTGCCCTTCGTGATTTGGAGCGCACAGCGTCCGCAGCGTCCCTGACCTCCACAAGGTTGGTTGAGATCAATGCCTGCCAGCTGTGCAGCTTCTGACAGCAGAGTTCCGGTTTTCACCTCAACCGGTTCTTGTTCAGTATCGAAGGAGACGATGTGATCAGTCATTGACCCGTAAGACCAGCCAATCAGGATCGGCGGGTCAGGTTAAAGTACCTGTTTCATGAATGATGGCAAATCAACGGCTTCACGTGGTCCAACCCGGATATCCCATCCAGGCAGTTCCTCTTCCAATTCGCCGGAAAGAACAGCTACGTGCCCAGGCAGAACTATCTGCTTTGTGCTGATTTTGTCGGCCACATTAAACTCTTTAACCGCCTTGGCGATACGTTCCGCATCGAACTTCCCCGCTGCCCAGGCTGTCAGGACACTCATGCCCTCAGCATCCGTCACTAATAGCCAGGCAGGTAATCCGGAGCCTTCAACTTCGTTGGCAACACTGAAATAAGTGATGCTGAAGTTGGTGGTGACCAGGAGCGGGTGCTCGGGTTTGGGATCGTTTATTTCGTAAAGGCCTGGTTGAACCTGGATCGGTTTTTGTGGATCGGTGTAGATATTCTGCCTCAAGACCAGCATTGGGTAAACAGATGCCGGGGTGAAGTTATCAATCACGATAAATCCAGCGTACTTGCTGATCGCCTGTGCAGCCAACATGCTCTCCAATCCAGCATCTCCAGCATCACCCGGGAAGGCTATGATTGGATATCCCAGGGGACGGAAATTCTTCTTCAGTGAAAGACGCCTGATCTGCGTATTGCGGGTCAAAGCTGTACTGAAGTCGCGCCCACCGGGATCGACTACCAAATCTTCGACACCTTTGTCTGTGATCTTCTGTGTAAGGTCAGCCAATCCCTCCAGCGTAGGTTCAATCACACCCAACGCGCATTTATTTTCCTTTGCCAGAGTCGTCATGTCTTCCCAGTTATTGGCATCCGCGCCGTAAATCAACGGGGATTCACCTTCCATGACCACCAGACCAGCTTTCATGATCTCAGGATCTCGGCTCATCAGCACCAGCGGCAGTTGGCTGACCTGGCGCACCGCAGATACAGCGCTGGCGAAAGCGCTGGCATCACCTGAGACAGAGGCAACTGCGAAACCATCGATAGACAAATCTATACCAACGTAATTGACTTTGTAGGCATCCGCAGCTTTTACTTTTTCTTTTATTTCATCCTCTGCTTCCGAATCCAATATGCGCAGGAATATTCCCGGCATGTGGTAAAAGGTCTTCTCATGACGGAAGAGGACCACTTCATTGCCAGCCTTGGCTTCATTGCCGTTCGATTTCAGCGTCACCAGGCGGATGGGTGGTGCGGCGGATTCCGCCAGCTGAGCCTGAGATTCTTCGCTGACGTAAGGACAATCAGCTAGCTCAACTTGCTTGGCGGCTAATTTCATGGCGAATGCCAGGCAGGTGGGAAATCCACATTCTTTACAATTTGTTTTAGGTAATAGTTTATATATTTGTATTCCAGTTAAGGCCATTTTCGCCTCTCCAAATAATGGTTGATCTGCAGTATTGTTATGAATTCTCTTGGTTAGGACAATTCTATCCCTTGGTTCAAAGCGCTATTGGATTCAAGCTATTTCAGGGACAGTCATTAATCCTTCAATGGCTATCTTGACCCGTTTAATGCTCTCGGGGTGCCTGAGAACGACGATATCTGCGCCTGATTCGAGCAGTGTAATCGCAGTTAATGTCTCCCAGTTAATACCCCTTTCCTCCCAGTCTCCCCATGATTCGGGGACACCTTCTCCAATTTTGCTTTCTTTGGTTTTCCAGGCTTCAAATCCCGGGGTGACGAGCATTGGCAGTTGGGTCATCTTATCACCCTGCAAAGCTGCCAGCCGGAGACGCTCCATGGCAGAATAGCCATACTCGATACCATATCCCAGAGCGCCGGTGGTCGGATCCATCAAAACCCGATCGAGGGGGAAATCCATATCACTGATCAGGATATTGAGCTGTTTAGCCAGGTTGACATCCATCGGGGTGCGAGCGGTGACCAGGTGATCGTTCGCCATGGCAGTTGCCACGATTGTGCGGTAATTTTTATCTTCACAGATACCCAGTACCAGGCGTTCACCTTTGGTGGCTTCAGCTATAGGGACCAGCAGCTCGTTGTCTAAATCGACTTGCCCGGGACCGAAAACCAGTAAAGGAAGACCACTTGCCTCAAGAACAGCTTTGACTATTGAGACTGCAACCTCCGGAGAGGTCGTCTCCCCGGATGCATCTGTGAGGCTTAAGGATAGCTGTATCAGGTCACATCCTTGATCCTCTGCAGCTCTAGCCCAGACAGCCGGGTTATCGGCGGCCTCACCCCAGGCATCCAACAGGAGTGGGGACCAGTCCTCAGGCCGGCGGTCCTTGATCTCAACCGCGATCACGGGTGCATTCGGCATTTCAGACTCAAAATGCATGAATGGTAGGGTTTTCTCTCCCCCTACGGTCACGGTGCGCTTTCGGCTGCCACCTTGATCAGCGGTCGCTCCTAAGGTGACACTGCGCACTTCACCAGGCCAGGTATCTTTGGGAACTTCAATTGGCATGAGTTTATACTCCTTTAAAAACTTGAGATATCAGTCATTTAAGTGAAAAATCATTCCTTATGTTCGATATTCTTCTTCCGAGTTGCTTCACGGCGCTGGAAATAATCATCTAACGGCGCAACTCGGTCTGCGCGGATACCTAAATCGCTCAGGTCATGGTGATTTTCAGCAACGAGCAGGCGCAGGAAATGCTTGTAAGATATCGCGGCAGCTGGATATTCAATGCCCGCCGCATGGTGCATGAGGAAGAAAGTTCGCACGCCTTGGTCGCGCATTAATTGCGCAGCAGCGGTTAGCGGAATTTGCGGTGGTACTTGAGGTACACCTTCTCTCATCACTTCACTTGCGCTGAGTAATTTGTATTCGTCCCGCGCAAAAGCCGCAATGAGCTCATCCTGTCCAACCACGCCCAATGCTTTACCTTCGTCGAGGACGACCACCTCGTCAAGATCATGATCGAGCAGCAATTGGGCTAATTCGGGTACCGTGGTTTGGGGGGTACAGGTCACCACACCGACTGTCATCAAGTCGCGCACCAGGTGAGGGAGAGCTGCTTCAGGCATATCTGCCTTCATGTTGAGGATAGAAGAGGGAGGGATAAGGGCGCCAGCATGATATCTCTGATGTCCTTATCCCTGATCCCCTTCCATTAGAAAATGGGATCCATTACAAGTGCTGGATGATTGATTTCTTCCATCCAGGCCAGCAATTCATCAACTGTGGAAGCGTTGCGTTCATCAGCGATCTTGTTAATCAGGTCTGGATCACCTTCACGTTCGGCGACCGCACGCAGCTCATCAGCCATGGTTTCTTTAAGTACACTGCTCATCCAAACGACACGTTTAAAGCCACCATCGGATGAAATAAATTTCGGGCTGATCAGGTAGTACTTGCCGACACCCATCACACCAGGGGTTTGCAGGCCTCCACCAGCGATTCCAGCCAGGGTGCTGAAGGTCATCCCAGCGGGTGTCATGCTGGTGTCTTCGCGGCTGACTACCATAACTCCGTTTGACTCGGGGATCAGCATGACAATGCACTCGAAGCATCCACAAGCCGTCATTGGATTTTCCATGATGGAATACATGGCAACTTCTTCAACAACCCCATGGGAGCCGATCTTGGCGTAATCGTTGGTGCCCGACCAATAACCCTTCTCAAAGTCGACCAGATTGCCGAGTTTGATGGGTTGGTTTGGACCAGTGGGGTTAATGCTGAAAGAAGCTTTGCAATCCAGCCAGTTATATGCACCGCATAATCCCAGGCGTTCAGGACTGACGACACACACATGGTTGGGGGCAAATGACTGGCACAATGTGCAGGAATAAAATTCTTCGACAGATGCGTCGGTGAGGTTTGCCAGGCGCTTATTGCGGAAGTCATATGCTTCCCGTGCTTTTTCTAACCAGGCCTTCATCTGTTCGGGTTCGGTATAAATCGTCACTTCGACTTTATCAACAATGGCTCCAAAATCTGAGTGGAAGCGAGCATGCAGGATCTTACCAAAGTGTTCAAGGGTAAAGCCTTTATCGGCTGCGGCATTCGAGAGCCGAATCCAGGCGATATCCCGTTGCCCGATGTGCTGTATACCGGAGGCGCCATTAATGAAGTAGTGGATCTGGCGTTCTAATACAGGTTCGAAATCTTCCTGCATCTGGCGTCCAGCGACTTTCACGACAATGCCGACGTCCATGCTTCCTTGTTCTGCTACTTCATCGAAGCTGGAGCCAACCACTTCAACCTTGCCGTCAACGACATCCTCGAGTGGAAACATTTGAAGGTATTCAAAGCACCGGGAGTGTTTGCCACCAAACTCCACCCGCATATCTGCCTTGCGCACAACTTCCCCTTCGAAAGCGGAACCATAAGGAACCGGAACCGGCACATCAGAAACCTTTACCTTGACCCCGCGAATTTCGATGCACTTCTGCACTAAGCGCTCTGCACGTTCCAGATCATCCTCGGCTTCAATTTCATTGAAGGGCATGCTGACCACATGCTCGTAGGTGGTTACACCCGTGGGCAGGATTTCTGGGATCACTGTGTCGGCGATCACCGGGAAGCCGAAGTTTATGGCTCCCGCAGCGGCAGCATACTTGAGATCATCTACTTCTCCCAAGGCGAGAACAAAGGCGAAGACGCGGTTCTTGTTGTAAAGTAAGATATCCCGTGCCATGCCGCCTTTGAGCCCACCAAAGGTGAGTGCTGAACGGACCGCGAACCCCAGCGCGTAAATCGCACTTAAGGTATCAGTTCCAAAAGGTACGGTATAAGTATCGTAACCCAGCTCAACACCTTCTTCCATTAATTGGTGAATGATGCTGCGCCCGTTCACATTACCGGAGAGGAAAGTCAGGATGTTGCGTCTTTGCAGTTCGCGTACCAATTTAACCGCGACCTCATTTGATTTTGCAGCTCCAACGATAGCAGCGAATCCAGGCATCCTGCCATCTACTAATTGGATGCCCCAGGATCGGAGCTGGATGTCATCAATAGGGCCGTTCAGATGTCCATCAGCACCGTTTCCGTTATCTCCACCGTTCGGGCTGGTAAAAGAGGTACCACCCGCCAATTCAAAACCAGGCATTGGTTCCGGCTGCAATCCATATATGAAGCGAATTGCTTCAATGGTCTCAGCGGCGATCAAAGTTGCCATGCCGCTATCGAGCGTTTCACCAAGGTATGGGGTCCACCTCTTCCTGGAAGGCATAGGATGCAGTAATTGTTTTGCATGCTGCATGACTGGTTCCAACTGCCCGAGTGTTTCGACTTCAAGACCGGTCATGCCATTAATCAATGGCAGGTAGTAGGCAGTGTTTGGAAATCCTACCGGAGTGTCAGATCCTTTCTCAGCCAATGCTTTTTGCAGCATGAGCTCAGCTTCAGTGACCAATGCATTGGCACCACGAATGGCGCGGGATGCGATATAACGAGACATGAATGATCCTCCTATCTAATCGGCCGCTACGCCGTAAATGGCTGAGGCACGTTCTTCCACCGGCAGCTGTTCAATTTCGAGCATGCGGGTATCCCCGCTCTCGCCGAAGCGCTGCGCATCATAATCTGGCAGACCCAGGGCGGCGCGTTTTTTATCTATGTGTTCAAGAGTCTTGGCGATCATCTCATCCGGATCAGCAATGAACTCCAATTTCCCACCGTAAATCTTCTCCCAACCTTCGCTGATGTAGCGGGATACGATTTCGCTATCAGCAACTCGATCGGGCATTCCACTGACAGGTGAGGAACCACCGAAGATGACGTAAACACCAGAGGCAACACAGTAAGTTCCGATGGCCAGTGCTTTTTCGCTCATCCATTCAGGTGCGAGACCCACCGCTGGAATCTGATCGATATCATCACCCAGACCGCCTTCTTCCACCATCTGTGTCAGCACGGTCAGGATGCGGGTATTATCGACGCAGGAACCCATGTGCAATACGGGTGGGATTCCGATCGCTTCACATACTTCGCGCAAACCTGGACCAACCTGGTCCAATCCAGCTTCTCCCAGCAGTAAGCCCAATTTGGCGCTGGCGATCGCTCCGCATCCGGTCTCCACGACCAGGACATCCTGTTTCAGCAGTTCACGGGTGACTTTCACATGCAGGTAATCCTGGGAGCTGCGTGGGTTATTGCAGCCCACGATTGCAGCCACGCCGCGAATGCGCCCGCTCATGATGGCATCATTGAGGGGTCGGAAGGAAGCGCGGTAGGTACCACCCAGCATGTAGTTAATATATTCGTGAGAGAAACCAGGGATCAGGTCTTCTTTTACCTGAGGGATCTGGGTCTTGCCACGATTACTGTAATTGTCGATCGCTACCCGTAGGATATTCTTGGCGATCGTCAGCGCCTCATGTTCGTTGAATTCAATGTGGGTAGCCCCTTTGATTTTCACCTTAGGAGAGGTGGTGATGATCTTGGTGTGGAAGTTGCTGGCCAAATCTACAAGAGCCTGCATGATGCACTGCACATCTACTACCATGGCTTCTACAGATCCGGTCAGGATTGCCAGCTCCTGGTGCAGGAAATTGCCCGCAGCAGGTATGCCCTGCCGCATGAGAATTTCATTGGCTGTGCAGCAAATGCCGGAAAGACTGATGCCTTCCGCACCTGCTGCTTTTGCGTATGCGATGATCTCTGGATCTTGAGATGCGGTCACGATCATTTCACTTAATGTCGGCTCGTGTCCATGGACGACAACATTGACCATATCATCTTTTAGGACTCCTAAATTGGCTTCTCCTAGCAGAGGGGCTGGAGTACCGAAAAGTATGTCAGCTGCATCGGTTGCGATCATGCTACCGCCCCAACCGTCTGCCAAAGCGGTGCGCACAGCGTGGTTGAGGATATGCTCGGGGTCCTGGTCATCACCGATATGCGTCCGGTGTAGGGCTTCGACCACTTCCCGGTCTATCCCGCGTGGGATCACACCCTGTTCTCTCCAGATTTCTTTTCGTTTCTCGGGAGCATTAATCACTGGAACGAGCTCACCTCTCTGCTGCCCGAACTGGGATATATACAGGTCAGCCAGGTCGTTGGCGATTTCTTCCGGGGCACGTCCTTCAATGGGGATGTCATACCGGGCCGCCACAGTGCGCAGCTTGGCGACATCGCGAATGTAATAGCCTTCGGTTTCCCCGTTGGCGACGGCTTTAAGTGTGAAGGCCATATCCCGTCCGTGGTCTGAGTGGGCTGCAGCGCCAGCCGCGATGGCCCGGATCAGGTTGCGGGCTTGGATGGTATCGATGGTTGCGCCGCAAATACCCGTCTGTCCTTCTTTGGTAAGGCGGCAAGGACCCATCCCACACAGTTTGCAGCACATACCAGCACTACCGATATTACAGGGGGCTAATGCATCAGCCCGGCTGAAAGCGGTGCTGAGACCGAGTTCTTCAGCTCGGATCAGCATCTCCTGTGCAGCAGGGTCGATGGACATTTCTTCTGCGGTTCTTTTGTTCTTTGGCATTGTTTAGCTCTCCTCGTCCATGGTTTTAATGACACCGAGCCCTGGGCAAGACCACAAGGGGCGTCCAACATAGCTCACTTCTTGTGCGAAACCGATCGTACCTTTGGTTTGTTCATAGACCTCTGTATGGCGAAAGAAGGTCTTATCACCGTTTTTCGAGGTTGCCGGTTTTCCAGATTCAGCGATGATAGTGAATTCTCCGAGATAACCAGCATCTGCCAGTTTCCCAGCGATTTCTTCTTCACTAATCATGCTCGGATCAAAGGTGACATCTGCAACTTGAAATGCGCTGCTGGCATAAACATCTTGCACTCCAGGCATTTCCAGGAGGATCCGTCTCACTTCGACGACATGGTGGTCTGCATACATCGCAGGAAGTTTAAAAGATTTTTTTT
>DATKXE010000322.1:0-3733 GCA_035529195.1 Anaerolineales bacterium | reverse complement strand
TAAAGAGTCTAGACCTATGTTCGTTTAGCGCCGTTGATTATTCTCCTCTTTCCTGATCGAACCCATGCAACCAAATCCCTGAACACAGTAAAATCAACAACTTGATTATAAATGGGGCAGATAAGTTAACCTAGCAGCTTTCTTTGTCCGATACTAAACAAACAGTAACCATCAGATAGATGTGCACTGGATTCGACCTGTGTAATTGATTCATCCAGTAATATCTCAAGCAGGTTTGCATCTAAGAGGCACAATTCAGGAAATTGGGGGCGCAGAGTTGCGAATGGACAATGTTCGAATATCATCCGGGGAGCAATTGCGTGGGCTTCCCAGCGGGCCTGGTAATTGAGCCTGTTGAGTTGATCAACTGCTCGCACAAGGCGTCTGCCAAGTGGACCCGCTGGTTTGAATTCAGCGGTGATTTGTTTGGCAACCTGGTGTAGAAATATATTTTTTCTCTCTTCTGAAATATGCTCCAGACTGGTAGTGAGGAGCGCCTGGGAAAGGAGATCGAAGTTGTCCTGCATTGATTTCGATGCCAGACTGAAATGCCGGGCAGGTCGTCCTCTACGTCCTGAGCTTTTTGGACCGGAGGGCATGATCAAACCTTCTTCAACCATCCTTGATAGATGGTAGCGTACATCCGCCTGAGTCACTGCTAAAGCCCGGCTGATTTCAGCGGAACTGGCATTGTCGCGGTTGGAGAGAATATCTAAAATTCGTTGGCGAGTGGATTTCGTCGGCATCTGATCAATAGTTGTGTTTGATTTCTACGGATTTTTCACAGTTTTCTCACCCAAATTATAATACTTTCTTCAATTAACGCAAAATATATTTAGCGTTAATATAAGTTTGACAAGCGAAATTTATCCGTTATAATTAGCCTTTGTGGAACCAGAAGCGAGCACCTTAACCTGGGAAGATTCATACGCCATTGCACAGGCATTATCCAAATTGAAACCCGAAATCAACCTCGAAGAAGTTTCTTTAATGATGATTTACCAATGGACGCTAGATTTACCGGGTTTTGATGATGATCCTGAGCTGGCAAATGATGGCATCCTTGCGGCAATTTACCAGGAATGGTATGAGGAGGTAGATGGGATATGACGGAAGCATTCAATTCCCCCAAATACGATATCCCTCCTGAGATGGAGGGCCAGGTGGCTATAACCACACTGGATAAAGTTTACAACTGGAGCCGGCGGAACTCGATCTGGCCGATGATGTTTGGGCTTGCCTGCTGTGGAATCGAGATGATCTGTGCAGCAACGAGTCGCTTCGATTTCTCACGCTTTGGCATGGAGGTTATGCGTCCCAGCCCTCGGCAGAGTGATTTGATGATCGTGTCTGGAACGGTGACCAAGAAGATGATCCCCCAGATCGTTCGCCTGTACAACCAGATGCCAGAACCAAAATATGTTCTGGCGATGGGTGCTTGTGCTTCTGGTGGAGGCCCATTCAAGGAGGGTTACAGCGTGGTGGATGGGGTCGATAAATTCATCCCGGTGGATGTTTATGTCCCAGGCTGCCCACCAACGCCTCAAGCTCTGCTGCACGGGTTGATCACGCTCCAAAGAAAGATCGATCAGCAATCAATCAAGAATGTACGCTGGTACAGTAAAGACCAGCTTGATCCGATCCCCGTCCCTATTTTGGGTCCCGACTTGATGGATCCCCGCGAGTACGAAATGATCAAACAATATAGCACTGAAAAGCTGGCTGAGGATCAAGAGGTCCCCGCGGCAGATCAAGCCTAATTGGGAGTGAAGAGATGAGTGAAGAGGTCCTTGTTGAAGAGAAGACGGAATTAGAAGAACGATTTCCAGAAATTAATCGCGATCAACGCAATGGATATGAGGGATATATCGTTCCAGCTGAAAAGTTAGTTGAGTTTGCAGTCGCTTTACGGGATGAATTTGGTTATGACTTCTTATCTTCAGTCACTGGAGTGGATTACATGCCAGAGGATAAGATGGAAGTCGTTTATCATACTTTCCAGACAACTGGAGGACCTGGCTTGGTCTACAAGGTGCAGGTACCGCGGGAGAATCCAGTAGTACCATCGCTCACTCCTGAATTTCCTGGGGCGGAGTTGCAGGAGCGTGAGGCCTGGGATCTGCTTGGCATCCGCTTCGAAGATCATCCTGATCTTAAACGTGTTTTGCTGTGGGAGGGTTTTAATGGTCACCCGCTGCGAAAAGACTGGCAGGAGCCGTTTTTCGAGCAGGAAGAAAAACCTTTTAAGAGTCGTTGGCCAGGTGGAGAAGTGATCCGTGTGGAGGAAAACAATCCATTTAATAAAAATGTGGATTATCCCGAGGGATTCGATCCGAGTGAATGGACAGCGGAGGGTGAGTCTGTAGTCTATCAAAACGTAGGCAGGCTTGATCACCCGGTCAGCGAAACAGCTATAAGCACAGACCAGATCATCGTCAATTTGGGTCCACAGCACCCATCGACACATGGTGTATTCCGCATGGTGGTTCGCTTGGAGGGGGAGACGGTAGTTGATCTCGAGCCAGTCATGGGCTACCTGCATCGCAATCATGAAAAAATTGGCGAGCGCAACACCTACTTGATGAATATTCCCTTCACCGATCGATTAGATTACTTTAACTCGATGAGTAATAATTTTGGTTATGTTTTGGCTGTTGAGAAGCTGATGGGTGTAAAACCTCCGGAGCGAGCTGAGTACATCCGGGTAATGATGGCTGAGCTAACCCGTATCGTTAATCACCTTGCCGCTATCGGTTTCCTGTTGAATGACCTGGGAGCATTCTTCACCCCATTGCTGTACGCATTTGAAGAGCGCGAGCTGATTCTCGATATCTTCGAAGCGGTAAGCGGTTCGCGCATGATGTGTAATTACTACCGCTTTGCTGGGGTTGCCAGGGATCTTCCGGATGGAGTTTTTGAACAAGTTAAAAGCTTTGTCCTGGATAGACTGCCAAAGAAAATTGATGAACTGGATACCTTCTTGACTAACAATGAGATCATCCGCATGCGAACGATTGGCATTGGCGTGCTTACCGCAGAAGAAGCGATCTCTCATTCTGCAGTCGGTCCTGTGATGCGAGCATCTGGGGTTCCATATGATATTCGTCGAGCAGATCCTTACAGTATTTATGATCGTTTTGATTTTGATGTTGCGGTCCGCTACCATGGCGATATCTACGATCGATACCTGATCCGGTTGGATGAAATCCGCCAGAGTATTCGCATCTTGGAGCAGGTTATCCGGGAAATCCCTGATGGACCCATTCAAGAAGGCAAACCACAATACCAGGTGCGTGTACCGGCTGGAGAAGCTTATGGTCGTGTAGAAGGACCAAAAGGCGAATTAGGCTTTTATGTTGTATCTAATGGAAAACCGAATCCATGGCGATACCACGTGCGAGCACCTTCATTCATCAACCTGACCCCCCTGGGTGTGATGTGCAAGAATTACAAGATTGCAGATGTAGTATCAATCTTGGGTTCCATCGATATTGTTTTGGGTGAAACAGACCGCTGATTTTCAGGGGTATTCATCCCAGGATTTGAGTTCTATCGGAGCTTCTACAACGGAGTTTGATTATGGATGATATGTATGGTAAGGGACTTCTGAAGGGTTTAAGCATTACCTTTAAACACTTCATGAATACCTATCTGGAGGATATCCGCTGGTTGGCGCGCGGGAAACGGCGTTATTATACGTTAGAAGGGATTGAAAGTCGCAAGAGCTCCGATG
>DATKXE010000321.1:0-7922 GCA_035529195.1 Anaerolineales bacterium | reverse complement strand
CCATGGATTGCCTGGCAAACAAGTGTTGGATGTTTGAGATCGCTATCGCAGGAGATTTGTTTTGAGTATCCCGGTCGTCAATAACCGACAATAGGGATCCATAAAGTTTCTGATTTGAGGAGGAAAAATGGGTGACAATGCTGAATGGTCTCCTGGGGACATTCTCTGGCAGGACCTAACGGTCTGAAATGTGGTTGAGGAAAGTGATTTTTACAGAGAAATAATTGGATGGATGGGATTGTGAACCTGAAGATCTGGATGGTTATGAAATCTATCACATTTTAGTACCAGCTAAAGGAACCAGTGTTGCTGGAATATGCCATGTGCGCGGAGAAAATGTGGATATCCCCGTGGTATGGTTGATATATATTGCGGTTGAAAATGGAAAGAAGCGCCCAATTATACTGAAAGATTGACGGAGAAGGGCTGGTTGAACCAGGAAAAAAGGGAAGGGGACGTTTTTGCGTGATCTGAGATCCTTAAGGTGCTATCTGCGCTTTGACCCGCACAACTGAATAAAATACCATTCGCGTCAGTATGGATTAATCGAAAGGCCAAGTAATTGTAAAGGATAATATCCGCACCTATTTTCATATTCACATGACCGACTACAGAAGAAATTCGATATTCGGGTTTCATTATGTGGTTTTTTTGCATGCAACAACTTGATGCACTAAATTTTAAATTAATACATCCCGAACGCTGTCCGGGATGTATTGTGTTTATTATTTGAATTTCTTACTTCGTTCCGAAGGTGTTGCGCACACCTGGAAGCATACAGTATATTAATATAATGCCGTTAAAGAAAATTGACCAGCCATATTCAATTCCAGCACCTGCGCCAATCATGCCAAGGAAATCTAGGATGAGATTGAAAAGGGTTATCACCACCAGGAAAATCCAGGCTGATGGATCAACCTTCCACAGCATTTGAACCAACCATACATAGACCCAGACCAACAATCCGTACATCAAGGCTGCAAATAAATTGAAATTACGGAAAGAAAAAGGTCCAAAATTAAATTTAATTATTCCCAAGAATTGGAGTGCATGAAAGGCTGCTATCAGCGCAGCGATTCCAGCCAAGACTGCCAAAATGGTGACTCCAATGGGTCGCTCTTTCTCCATGATTTATCTCCTTTTTTAATACAAAGATTTTATGATTTTCCGCCAATAGGCGCGTTGTAGGTCATTGGTAATAACACTGAAGTACATCTCCAGTTTCTCAAATTGGGGATTTCAGTGATTGACTTTTCAAGAAAAATTTGCTATGCTTTATCTACCGAACGTTCGGTAGATAAAGCATGACTCGAAACGAAATCCTTGACGCATCAGCACAAATATTTAGCCGGAAGGGTTATCACGGCACATCCATGCAGGATATTGCTGATGCTGTGAACTTGCAAAAGGCCAGTCTTTATCATCACGTCTCCAGCAAGCAAGAGATTTTATTTGAATTGCTTAGCAGGGGACTCCAAATCTTAACAGATAGAGTTGAAGATGCGATTGCGAGTTCTGATTCGCCTGATGAACGCTTACGTAGAGCAATTGGTGCGTATTTAATCGCGTTAACTGAACACCAAGAATTGACCTCTGTTTTGCTGCTCGAATACCGATCCCTCGAACCCAGTTATCACGGACGCCATATCAAAGAAAGGGATCGCTTTGAACAGATCTGGCGGGATCTGATTGAGGTAGGGGTGGATGAGGGTATTTTTTCATGTGAACACCCGTCATTATCTGCGCGTGCTCTACTGGGTGTTATGAATTGGACAGTAACTTGGTATCGAGTTGATGGCCCTATGTCAGCGAGAGAAATTGCTGATCAATTTTCCGATCAATTTCTCCTGGGTCTTACAATTCGAGAGAAGTCTTTGGAGAATTGAGAGAATTGTGAGAAAAATAAAAACTTTCGAAACTTCCTCTGGCGTTCCTATCTATCAAATTCCGATTGAAGCCTTTCCTGGACTGTGGACTTACGCTTACTTGGTTGTGCATGAGGATTTCAGAGTGCTGATCGACACAGGATCAGGAATTGGTGAATCAAAAGACCAATTAGTGAGTGGAATTCAGGAGGCTGGACTTATCGCTAGCGGTGAATTATTCTCACTAGCTGAATTAACTCATGTATTGATTACTCATGGGCATATCGATCATTTTGGGGGTTTATCAGCGCTATGTTCTCGTTCAAAAGCAAAGATAGGTGTGCATGAACTCGATCGCCGAAATTTGACGAGTTTCCAAGAGCGGCGCACAATAAATTTACATATATTAGCTGATTATTTAATTGCAGCTGGTGTGATGCAAGAAAAACGGGATAGTATGCTGGAATTTTATCGTTTCACAAAACAGTTATTTGATTCTGTCGATGTAGATTTTTGCTACGAAGAGATCAATATGGAGCTGGGTCCATTTCAATTTTTGCATGTTCCCGGGCATTCTGGTGGCCATGTTGTGATCCGATTTGATGACATCCTGTTTTGTGGAGACCACATTCTGACCGATATTACCCCACACCAAGTCCCGGAGCAGTTAAGTACCTGGTGCGGACTCAATCATTATCTCAAATCACTGGATGTTGTTGAGCATTGGGCAAGGGATACAAAACTGGCTCTCAGTGGTCACAAGGGGGTTATCAAAGATTTACCAGCCCGGATTACAGAAATCAGGGATATGCACATGGATCGTCTTGATAAAGTTCTGCAATTCTTTCAATCTCCAAACACAATCGATGCGCTGTCAAATTCATTATTTGGTGAGGCGATAGGTTTCAATGCATTACTTGCGATAGAAGAAGCTGGTGCTCATGTTGAATATCTGTATCAACGTGGATTGCTCACAATCGTGAATTATAAACAATTAGAGAACGGAAAGAGCCCGGTTGCGCTCTATTATCAGGGTTATTAAATGCTTAGTCGTGAAGATGTGCGATCATCAAGAAGGAGGCAGTGATGTATGCGTTTGAACCATCTGATGAACAAAAAATGTTGCTGGATGCCATCCATCGTTATGTTACCAATGATGTGAGACCAGCAGCACATGATGCTGATGAGGAAGAAAATTTCCCAACTGGTTTAATTGAGAAAGGTTGGGAATTAGGTGTTCTTCAGGCATCGATTCCTGAGGATTATGGTGGCTTCGGTGATCACTCAACTGTGACCGGTGTATTGGCCGCAGAAGGATTAGGCTGGGGGGATTTAGCAGGGGCACTGGCGGTTCTAACTCCAGGTCTTTTTGCACTGCCGATTTTATTCTGCGGGAGCGAGCAGCAGAAGCAGAAATATCTACCCCCAATCATCGATGCTGAATGGGAATCCGTTTCAGCTGCGATGATCGAACCGCACTTCGATTTCGATCCCAATGATATGAGCACAATGGCAGCAGAGAGTGGTGACAGGTACCTGATCAGTGGTGAAAAGGTTTTTGTGCCTTACGCGGCTGGTGCAGAGGCATTTATTGTGTATGCACAATTGGATGGAAAGACACAGGGCTTTATCATGCCATCAGACGCTCAAGGAATTGAAATCGATGGTCGCCAGGGTTTATTGGGGATCAATGCTCTCCCTCTTTATAAGATGCGCTTCAATGAAGTCAGCATACCAAAGCAAAACCGCTTGGGCGAAGAAGATGGTCATGATTTTGCTCCTATCATTGATGCCTCCCGAGTTGCTATTGCTGCTTTGGGGGTTGGACTATCCAAAGCAGCTTTTGAATATTCCCGAGATTATGCAAAGGATCGCGATGTATTTGGGATGAAAGTTGCCCAAAAGCAGGCTATTGCGTTTATGTTGGCGGAAATGGCGACAGAAATTGAATCTATCCGCCTGCTTGTATGGGAGGCTGCCTGGATGATCGACGAGGGAAAAGAAGAGGCCAGTAAACACGCCTATCTTGCCCATATGGGTGCTATAGATATGGCGATGATGGTCACCGACCGTGCTGTACAGATCTTGGGTGGTCATGGCTACATCCGTGAGCATCCAGTAGAGATGTGGATGCGATCGGGTCGGGGGATTGCCGCTTTCGCTGGTTTGGCAATTGTTTAAAGCTTGATTGGTGATATTTGGAGGAAGAAATGATTGAATTTGAGATTCCGAAACCTATTGCAAAGCAGCGATTTCTACTGCAGACCGTGGCTGAGGAGATGATGCGCCCCCACTCACGCTATTTTGATGAGCACGAGCATGAAATTCCATGGGATTACATAAATTTCATGCACCAGGCTATGCGAGCCATGGGCGCGGGAGTGCTAGCACCCAGTGTGCAGGAAAGTGGAAAACAGGAGCAAGGCAAAGAGAAGAAAAAATATCCCCCGATTGGATACCAATCATTAGCTTTTATGCTCGAAATCCTTTCCTGGGGCGATGTTGGCATGTACCTGGTGACACCAGGAGGTTCTCTCGGGGCGGCAGCGGTGGAAGCTACAGGTACTGCAGAACAAAAAAAGAAATTCTTAAGCCGTTTCAACCAAGAGAATCCTGCCTTTGGTGCTATGGCGATGACGGAACCACATTGTGGTTCTGATACCTCGTCAATTCGAACCAGCGCTGTTTTAGATCCAGCAACAAATGAATGGGTGATCAATGGTGAGAAAATCTTTGTCACGGCTGGCAAGATTTCTCTCGAAGATGGTGACGGTCTGGTTGTAATCTGGGCAACCATCGATCCTGAAGCTGGCCGGGCAGGCATGAGGCCATTTGTGGTAGAAGCTGGAACACCCGGCGTGAAGGTGACAAAGCTCGAGCACAAGATGGGCATCCGGGCAAGTGATACAGCTTCGATAGTGCTTCAGAATACAAGAGTGCCATTTGACAACCTGCTCGGGAGTCCGGAGATTCCGAAAAAAGAAACCAAAGGATTCAAAGGTGCGATGGCAACTTTCGATGCCACGCGTCCGCTGGTTGCAGCAACTGGGGTTGGTGTCGCGCGGGCAACTCTTGAATTATTAAAAGAACTCCTGGAGCAGCAAGGTGTCACCATTCGTTATGGACTTCCCAGGCAAAAATTATCCAGTGTCGAACGTGATGTGATCGACATGGAAATTATGCTGGAGTCTGCCTGGTTGCTGGTGATTAAAGCCGTCTGGATGGCGGATAATCATAAACCAAACTCGCTCGAAGCTTCAATGAGTAAGGTAAAGGCAGGAGACATCGTCACAAAAATAACCCAAAAAGCTCTAGAGATAATGGGACCGGTAGGATATACACGTGAGCACCTGCTTGAGAAATGGTTCCGCGATGCGAAGATCACTGATATATATGAAGGTACCGGACAAATAAATCGGTTGGTCGTTGCCCGGAATATCCTTGGATATCATGGCAGCCAGCTGCGATGATATCCTACTAAATAAGTATAAATCATCAGGTAGTTTGGAGGTTTTAAGCAAAAAAAACGAATTCCGAAACATCACTATAACAAAAAAGATTTTTGAGGAGGCGCAATGAAATACAAAATCAGGAATGCGGTGGTTATCGGTGCCGGTACTATGGGAGCAGGCATTGCTGCTCACCTGGCAAATATTGGTGTGTCAGTAACGTTGCTGGACATTGTCCCTGGTGAGCTCACCGCTAAGGAACAGAAAAAAGGATTGAGCTTGAGCGATCGAAAGGTTAAGAATCGTATCGTCCAGGAAGGATTGGACCGGGCATTGAAATCTCGACCCGCCAGCTTCTTTACCCCCGATTATGCTGCATTGGTTTCTGTAGGGAATTTGGATGATGATTTTGAGGTCATCAATAATACCGATTGGGTGATCGAAGCAATTGTTGAAAACCTGGAAATTAAGCAGGGTTTAATGGAGAGGATCGACAGGGTTCGTGCTGAGAATACCATCGTCAGCACCAATACTTCGGGAATTCCTATCTCTGCTATCGCTGAAGGGTTATCCACAAGCTTCCGGCAGCATTTCTTGGGAACCCACTTCTTCAATCCACCCCGGTACATGAAGTTAGTCGAATTAATCGCCACCGAGGATACAAGCCAGGATGTGCTGGATTTCATGAGTCATTTCTTGGAGTATCGGCTTGGTAAAGGGGTAGTGATTGCTAAAGATACCCCGAATTTTATTGCTAACCGGCTTGGATTTGCTAGTGGTGCTTTCGCTCTGGATTATATTCTCCAGAATGGTTATTCAGTTGAGGAGGTCGATGCAATCACTGGACCGGTCATTGGGCGACCGAAAACTGCAACCTTCCGATTAATCGATCTGGTGGGAATTGACGTCTGGGAGCATGTTAGCCGCAATTTGGCACCCGCAATACCAAACGATAAGCAGGCATTAAGGTACCTGGAATCTGAATCCAGCAATAAATTGATCCATACACTGGTAGAAAATGGTTGGTTGGGTAACAAAACCAAGCAAGGGTTTTACAAACAAGTTCGTAATGAGGGGGGAGGAAAAGCGTTTTGGGTTCTCAATTTAGAATCCATGGAGTATGAAGCACCTACTACACCAAAATTTGATTCCATTGGTGATGCGAAAGATGAGGATGAATACGGAAAGCGTTTGAAATTGATGCTGGACGCAGAAGACCGTGCTGGGGAGCTGGTCCGGGCAATCACTTACCAGGGACTGGCTTATGCATCGCATCGAATTCCTGAGATTGCTGATACACCTATGCCGATCGATGACGCCCTGCACTGGGGTTTCAACCACGAGGCTGGACCCTTTGAAACCTGGGATTTACTGGGTGTCGCTGAGACAGCAGTAAAAATGAAAGAGCTAGGCTTTGAGCCAGCCACTTGGGTTGACGAGATGCTTTCGAAAGGGAATGAATCCTTCTATACCTACGAGAATGGTCTCAGAACAGGTGTCTACAATCCTGAACTTGGCGATTATCAAACTAAAAAACCATCGAAAGCTGTAATCTACCTCCGCCAGCAAAAATTGATCGAAAAAAATCCTGGAGCAAAATTATGGGATATGGGGGATGGTGTCGCCTGTGTTGAATTCTGTGCCAAGATGAATATACTGGACGAAGACATCCTTTCAATGATCGAAACCGGATTAGACAAAGCAGATCAAGACTTTGCTGGACTTGTGTTGGGGACCGAAGCCGATCATTTTTCTGCTGGAGCGAATTTGTTCATGGTTGTAATGTTAGCCCAGAACGAGGATTGGGAAACATTAGAATTTGCGGTTAAGAAATTACAGGATGTCAACCAACGGATGCGATATTTCCCCAAGCCAGTTGTCGCTGCTCCCGCAGGTATGGCCCTGGGAGGAGGCCTGGAGATCCTCATGCACGCCAACCGGGTGGTCGCTGGGGCTGAATTGTATTCAGGTCCTACCGAGTTAGCCCCGGGAGTGATCCCCGCGGGAGGAGGCACGAAAGAATTACTGCGCCGTATACTGAACCCTGGTATGCGGACAAAAGATGTTGAAGCGCTGCCATTTTTAATGCGCATCATTGAGATGATTGGCACTGCGAAGGTCTCAACCGGGGCCGAAGAAGCCCGAGAATTAGGGTTCTTAAGATCCAGTGATCGAGTGGTTTTGAATAAAGACCATTTGCTTGGAGAGGCTAAAAAAGAAGTACTTAATATGGCAAATTCTAGCTATGCAGCTCCATTACCCGAGAAAATATATGCTGCGGGGCGAGAAGGATTGGCTGCCCTGCAGGTGGGTATATACATGTTCCAAGAAGGAAAGTATTTTACAGATCACGAGGCGCATATCGTGAAGAAAGCGGCTCATGTCATGGCAGGTGGTGAAATTAGCCAGCCAGCTTGGGTAAATGAGCAATATATCCTTGATTTAGAACGAGAGGCATTTCTCTCTCTTTGTGGAGAAGAAAAAACCCAGGAAAGAATGTGGAGTTTATTGCGAACTGGTAAACTATTGAGGAATTAGGAGAGATGGTGATGAACAGTGAAGATGCAAACCGTGATGCGGTAGTAGTCGCAGCAGCCCGTACTGCTGT
>DATKXE010000320.1:0-4748 GCA_035529195.1 Anaerolineales bacterium | reverse complement strand
TGAAGCAGCCAGGCGAATGCTAGATGGTTCAATCAGGCGCCTGTTGGTGACTGAGAATGAGCAGCCTGTTGGTGTGATTTCAGTATCAGACTTCCTGACCGATATCAGTTCGAAATCCGTTCTGAAGCGTGAATCTGTCAGTGATGTCATGTCGGATGCATACCTGGTTTGCCGGGGGAAAACCCCTGTCACAGCAGCTGCACGGGCGATGACTGAATCTGGCTGGCGCTCGGTGGTCGTTGTTGACCCACATGGAAAACCACTTGGCGTGTTCAGCGGGTTAGATCTGCTATCATTCAGTGATCTTGAGCATATTCCCGATTCAGTGCTGGTTACCGAGGTAATGCATTCCCCATTGACGATTGATATGGATGCAACGCTTCAGGAGGCAGCTCAGATGATGATCGATAATCACCACCACCGCGTCCTGGTGATCGATCCAACAAATATTGATTCGCTTCCCTTAGGTGTAATCTCCTCCTTTGATATCGTCTCGGAGATGGCCCGACCGGATTCTGTCTGGCAGCAATGATGGATTATCTATTTCCAGTTTGACAATCCAACCTGGCTGATTACCCATGCGAACGCCAAGATTGAGTCCAAAAATATATTTTCTACAACATCAAGTAAGCATGAAAGGATGCTTATGACCTCCTCCGTTGAACAGGTGATCCGTCGAGTACCGCAGTGGGCAAAGGCAGCGGATTTAACTTATACACCTCTCGGTGGAGGCATCACAAACCACAATTATAAAATCGAAACCGGTGGAGAGAGTTTTGTGCTCCGTATTGCAGGGGAGAATACCGATTTGTTAGGAATCGATCGGGATACAGAATACGCAGCCAATACTACCGCAGGAAATTTAAATATCGCACCAGAGGTAGTGTACTTCATCGAACCAGAGGGGTACCTCGTATCCAGATTTATTGAAGGTAGACCACTTCCCCCTCAAGAGGTGAAAAGACCCGAAAATCTGGAAAAAATCGTGATGATGTTGAAGAAATTTCACGCAACAGCGCCTATTCCTGGAGTATTTTGGGTACCTCAAATTGTCCAGGATTATTCAAGGATTGCCAAACATCATGGGATAACGTTTCCAGATAATTTCGATTGGTTGTTGGATCGTTTGGATGAAGCAACAGCGGCGTTCCAGCACGATCCTTCGCCGCATTGTCCATGCCATAATGATTTGCTTAATGAAAATTTTCTTAGAATCACCGACCAGATCTATATCCTAGATTGGGAGTATGCCGGGATGGGGGATCGTTATTTTGACTTGGCGAATCTATCCGTGAATCACGAATTTGACGACGACCAGGACAAGCAAATGTTGAAATATTACTTTGCGGAGTTCAGCGATAAATCCTGGGCACACTTAAAAGTTATGCGCATCATTTCTGATTATCGTGAATCAATGTGGGGATTGGTTCAGATGGGTATATCCGAGTTGGATTTTGATTTTCAACAATATGCTGATAAACATTTTGACCGCTTAACAAGAAATCTTGAAGACCCGAATTGGGGAGAATGGTTAGCAATCATTGCAGGCAAGGAACCATCAATATAAGGAGATAAAGAAAATGTCTGAATTTCCATCACAGGCACAGGTAGTGATCATCGGAGGTGGTGTGGGCGGCTGCAGCATTGCTTATCACCTCACCAAGATGGGTTGGAAAGATGTGGTCTTGCTTGAACGCCATGAGCTGACCGCAGGATCGACATGGCACTCAGCAGGATTGGTGGGTCAATTACGTTCGGATGCAAATCTAACCCGCATGATGTATTACAGCACAGATCTTTACCGCCAGCTCAAGGAAGAGACAGGTGTTGATACTGGTTGGCGAGAGGTTGGCGGGTTGCGCTTGGCATCTTCTCCAGAAAGGATGGAAGATATAAAGCGCACGGTGGGGATGGCGCGTTCATTTGGTATGCCCATGGAATTACTCAGCCCCCAGGAAGCCTATGACCTATTCCCCTTGATGTCTTTAGATGGTGTTGTGGGGGCTGCTTATACACCCAATGACGGCGTGATTGATCCAACTGGTTTGACGAATGCACTGGCCGCAGGTGCAAAAAATCGAGGAGCCAAGTTCTACCAGGATACTGATGTTGAACAGATAGTTTTGAAAAATGGCCAGGTCAGCGAGGTAGTTACCAATCGAGGCACAATCAAAACCGAGAACGTGGTCAATGCAGCCGGTCAGTGGGGTGGCGAGGTTGGAAAAATGGTGGGATTAAATTTACCCGTCGTACCCATGGCTCACTTGTATATCATTACCAAGCCCATCGAGGGCGTTGGCCATGATTTCCCAACACTGAGGGATCCGGATCTACTGGTTTATTGGCGAGAAGAAGTTGGTGGTTTGATTACTGGTGGATATGAACGTGATCCGGCACCATTTGGTATGCAGGGTATCCCCAAGGATTTCAAATACCAATTGCTGCCACCAGATTGGGATCGATTCGCCCCCTTGATGGAGAACTCCATCAAACGTGTGCCTGCTGTTGAGACAGCGGAGATCATCCAATTGCTAAATGGGCCGGAAGGATTCACACCTGATGGTGAATTCTTACTAGGACCTACTGAAGTAAAAGGATTTTGGGTGGCGTGTGCTTTCTGTGCACACGGATTAGCCGGAGCAGGGGGGATCGGCAAGGTGATGGCAGAATGGATCATTGATGGTCATCCGGAGTGGGATCTCTGGCGCCTGGACGTCCGGCGCTTTGGAACCAATTACGCCAGCCAAGACTACATTGTGGACCGCACAATCGAGACTTATTCAAAGTATTATGACATCCATTATCCTGGTGAGGAACGGATGACCGGACGGAACTTGCGTCTATCACCTACTTATTCACGTCTCCGAGACCTTAGGGCTTCATTTGGTGAGAAAACTGGTTGGGAGCGAGTAAACTTTATTCAAAGCTATGAAGGTTTAGCACGCCACGGGCATGAGCCCAAAGGATGGGCGCATCATAATTGGTCTCGAGCAATAGGCTATGAGCACCTGATGACCCGTAAATCAGCTGCGATGTTCGATGAAACATCGTTTAATAAGCTCGAAATTAGCGGCCCTGGTGCATTGAAATTCCTCAACCATACTTGTGCCAATCAAATTGATCGTCCGGTAGGAACGGTGGTGTACACTCAATGTTTGAATTCCAGGGGAGGGATTGAGTGCGATTTCACCATAACCAGGCTTGATGAAGAACGCTTTCTAATTATCACCGGTACTGCCTTTGGACAGCACGATAGCACCTGGTTGCGTTTGAACATGCCGGAAGATGGTTCGGTAATTCTGGAAGATGTTACCTCGAAACATGCTTGTATTGGGATGTGGGGGCCAAAATCGCGCACCATTTTAGCCAAAGTTACCGAGGATGAAATCAGCAATGAAGGCTTCCCATACATGACTGCTAAGTATATGACAATCGGAAATGTACCCGTGCTCGCGAGTCGGGTTACTTATGTGGGAGAATTGGGATGGGAGTTCTACTGCCCGATTGAGTATGGACTGCAGCTATGGGATGTTCTGTGGGAGGCGGGGATATCTGAGGGAGTGGTTGCGGCAGGTTACAAGGCGATTGACACACTGCGGATTGAGAAGGGCTACCGTTATTGGAGTGCAGAAATCAGCCCAGATTACACACCTCTTGAAGCAGGTCTGGGCTTTGCTGTTGATTTAGAGAAAGGTGACTTCATTGGTATGGATGCGCTCCTCCGTCAGAAGAAGCAGGGATTGAAGCAGCGCTTGTGCTGTATGACACTTGCGGATAATCGCGTGATTGCCTTGGGTAAAGAACCTATTCGCCCGCTGGGTGCCGAGATGATCATTGGATGGGTCGCTTCTGGTGGCTATGGATATTCTGTTGAGAAAAGTATCGTTTATGCATACCTTCCGGTGGATTACACCAAGGTGGGCACCCTGATGGAGATCGAGTTTTTTGGTGAGCTGGTAAAGGCTGAGGTGGTGCCATCACCCATTTTCGATCCCAAAGGAGAGCGGATAAAAGCATAGCTGATTGATCGAATCGCAAGAGCTTGGAAGGTGAGTCCAGACGGATATTTCATCCGTTCAGCACGCTTCCAGAGCGCAGGAAAAAATGAATATTATGCTCCGGCGAAATTATGAAATACGGTAAACCAATTCGAAAGGTGAAAAATAATTATGTATACTGAAAAAGATGTGCTTGCAGCAACTGCTCTGCGAATGCTGGCGATAGATGCTGTGCAAGCTGCAAATTCAGGGCATCCGGGTTTGCCATTAGGTGCAGCAGATATGGCTTTAGTATTGTGGACTCGTCACCTAAAGCACGATTCCAGCCAGCCAAATTGGCCCGATAGGGATAGATTCGTATTGTCTGCTGGACATGGTTCAGCTCTCCTGTATGCACTGCTGCATCTGGCGGGATATCCGCTATCGATCGATGAGGTTAAGAGGTTCCGGCAGTGGGGCAGCAAGACTCCGGGTCACCCAGAATATGACCCCGAGATAGGTATCGAGACGACAACCGGTCCTCTGGGACAGGGTTTTGCCAACGCAGTTGGGATGGCGCTGGCCGAACGCATTCTGGCCGCTAAATTCAACAGACCTGAATTCCCCATCGTTGACCATCACACTTATGTCATCGCCTCTGATGGGGATTTGATGGAGGGCCTCTCGCATGAAGCAGCTTCCCTGGCCGGTCACCTGGGATTGAGCCGCTTGATCGTTCTTTATGACGACAACAGTATATCGATCGATGGA
>DATKXE010000319.1:0-3438 GCA_035529195.1 Anaerolineales bacterium | reverse complement strand
TTTTGCATGTCATGTCGCAAATCAGCGCCGGCCCGGGCGTATCAGGTCAACAATTGCGGGCCAGCGTCGATGAACTGATTCAAGAACACACGCCTGAGGGTGTGTTGCTTGGCAAAGATATCCAAGCGTTGGAACAACCGGGTATTCACCCTATTCCTAAAGTTCGTCGCGGTTTAGTGTTGGATGAAATATTAACTGAATCTCGCAATGGGAACTACGATTTGATCGTCATCGGAGCACATAAAAGTGAAAAATGGCAAGATTTCCTTCTCGAAGATCTGGCCCGGAAGATCCTGATGCAATCAGATCGACCGGTACTGGTGGTTAAATAAACTACAACCTTCGCGGCTCACCAGAAGTACCAATTATTTGATGATTGATCATTCTAGAAATAAAAGAATTCGGGTTTGCTAAGCAGATAATGTAATGATGATGGAAGAATATTTTTAAATTCCAACCTCTCACTATTTGGTATTTGACAAAAGAATGCCAACATGAAAATCTATGGGACAATCTCACATAACGAAGTCACCCAATTCAATATTCGACCAATAAAAGCAGATGACGGACTTCGACTGTTGTCACCGGTCACAAGCACGTTTTTTATACAAGTGTGGCATCTGGGGTCTTTCATCGAGCGGATCGATCATTGTTGTTTATCCGAGTGGATGAATGAAATAATTCAAGAAAAAATAATTGTTCGAAAGGCTGAAGAGAGAATATTCTCGCTTTTGTGAATATTTATCTTGAAATCTTTAATCTGCGGAGTCAGACTTTTAGTGCAACGAATGGAGAGATAAAATCATTCGTATGCAGAAGACAAAGTACAAACGGATCAACACTGATGAGCGAGAGGAGATCAGTCGGTTTCTCGCAGCAGGAAAGTCACTAGCTGAGATAGCCAGGGAATTAGATCGACATCCTGCAACGATCTCTCGTGAAATCCAGAGAAATCGTGGCAAAAGTGGATACCGTGCTTTCTCGGCGAGCAAGCGAGCGAAGGATACAGCAGCATCCCGGCGAAAAGGGAAATCCCGATTGGAGAAGGATATCACCCTGCGCAATTACGTGATAGAAAAATTGAAGCAGCAATGGTCGCCACGGATGATCTCCGAACGGCTGAAAATGGAGTATCCTTTGGATATGGCGATGAGAATTTCACACGAAGCGATCTATCGTTATATCTATGTGCTACCTCGCGGAGAGCTCAAACGTACACTAATCCAAGCACTTCGCCAGGAACATGCCTATCGACGCAACCGTAAAACGGGCGATTCGGTCGAATCACGTGGCAAAATTGCGAAGATGTTGTCCATTGAAGAGAGGCCAACAGAGGTGGCAGACCGGACAGTCCCTGGACATTGGGAAGGCGATTTGATCCTCGGTAAATACAAGCGAAGCGCATTGGGCACGCTGGTGGAACGCACAACCCGCTACACCATTCTGGTTCCCCTGGGAGACAAAAAGGACGCAGTCTCGGTCCGTGAAGCCTATGCCAAAGCATTCCAATCCCTTCCAGTTGAACTCAAGAAAACCCTGACCTATGATCAGGGGAAAGAAATGAGTGAACATCAGCGCTTCACCATTGATACCGGGATCCAGGTATATTTCGCACATCCTGCTTCCCCCTGGGAACGGGGAACCAATGAGAATACGAATGGATTGATCCGCCAATATTTCCCAAAGGGGACAGATTTCACCAAAGTCTCGGTGGATGACATCAAGCAAGTCCAGCAGAAACTCAATGACCGCCCCAGAGCGGTTTTGGGTTATATGAAACCCGATGAAGTTATTAATGATCTTGTTGCACTAATAGTTTGAAACCATCATTGAAATAGACTCGAAATAATTCAGCTGAAGTACCCATTGGAGAGAGCGACTTGAAAGAGGGACTTGAAGCCAACCGCAAGATATGCCAGGTACAGCAAACTGAGCTGCGTCATCAGCTGCTCAGTGCAGTTCAATTCCAGGATGCCTTCCAGCTGTTCTTCAAACAGCACGCCATGCTGCATTCGGCAAAGATGGCTCAAACCGGGCACTTCTCTTTGGAGGACGAGCTGTTCGAGCATTTAAGCGAGGTAAAGCCCGGCGTATTCCCCGCGCCAGTGAGAATTCCATCATCTGGAACATCTGGCATATTGCCCGCATCGAAGATGTGGCCATGAACATGCTCGTTGCTGGAAGCCAGCAAGTACTGCTTCAGGATGACCGGCTGGACGAGATGAGGATCGAGGCACGCGATACCGGAAACGCCATGCCGGCAGACGAGATCCTCAAGCTCAGCCAGGGTATCGATATCGCCGCTCTGCGAGCGTACCGGGTTGCGGTTGGGCGGAAGACGCGCGAAATTGTGGATCATCTTCAGACAGACAGGTTAAAAGAAAAAGTTGATCCGGCACGCCTGGCGCAAGTCCAGCAAGAAGGCGCCGTGATCGAGGCTGCTGGTGGATTGATCGATTACTGGAGCAAACGCAATATCGCCGGTTTGCTGTTAATGCCAGCTACGCGCCACAACCTGGTTCACCTGAACGAATCTTTGCGTCTTAAAGAAAAGACCTGAAGCCAGGGATTCCCCTTTAAAAGGTAGCCAAACCTGTCTTTTATAATGATCCATATCACTTGCTCAAATACGCCAAGATCGAGGCAGAACGTCGCTTCCTTTTGAAATCCATCCCGGAGGATTTACGCGGGGATAAAAATTTTAATCCGCAGTATCGTTCATTATTTCCCAGGGACGAGATTAAGGCTGCCGCACATTGAATCCCTTTAAACTAGGGGAGAAATATCAGCCAGGTAATTATGCTGTTCATCAAACTATCATGACCAACATGTACTTAAATTAAACCGAATACAGAGTTTTGGGCAGTATCAGTATGCGATCGACCTATTCGAAGGTTCACTTATCCCCAACCAATCCTGAGACCCATTGACTATAGATATCATTTTCGATACATTAAATATATTGAGTGTTTATCCTGAGAGTTTTATTAGGTAAAAGATCTTTCATTTATTGGGTTAAGTTCTTCCTCAATCCTGGATACATGTTCGCTTACTTAATCCTTCGTTTAAAATAGCAAATTGCTCTCGTAATTTGCCACCGAAATAGGACATTTTAACTTTGGACAAATAGGACTCTACTACTTTGTGCTAACAACTGAACTTTATCAATTGACTATTCTCAAATATTATCCTAAACTAATCCCATGTTCTCCCGGACTCACTCTTACACTTCGCTTGGAATTGTAAGGGTCAATGTCATGATCGATTAAGGATTTTGATGTGAGTATAGATCTTTGCTAATCAACCGAGGTGATCAATCTTGAGCCATCTCCTCCTCCTGTCTACTTTTTATCATTTTACCGGGATTGAATCAACCGGGCTTGAAAATGCTGCCGTTGAAGGATCGGTGGGCATTGCAGCACTCATATCAGCAGGTAT
>DATKXE010000318.1:0-2692 GCA_035529195.1 Anaerolineales bacterium | reverse complement strand
CGAAGGTTTATCAGTTGGGGATGAGAAAAAAGTTTCTGTGCCACCGAAACTTGGCTATGGGGAACGCGATCCTGAAAGTGTTGCAGAATATCCCCATGACACGTTCCCAGCTTCTCTAAAATTGGAGGTTGGCGAACCCGTTAGGATGCGCGACAGTGAAAGCGGAGAATCCATCGAAGCTCACATTGTGGAAATTCAAACTGATACTGTTATCCTTGATTTCAATCATCCTCTCGCTGGTGAAACTTTGCATTTCCTGATCAAAATTGCCGGTTTGCGGGAAGCAACTGGTAAGGAGTTATCTCACGGACATGTCCATCAACCTGGACATAATCACTGAGGGAATTCCTTTCGGATTATAGATTTGGAGCGTAATCAATGAACATTTATTGCGGAAATCTCAACTGGCAGACGACAGAATCTGGCTTGCAAGCCGCTTTTGAAGAATATGGCGAGGTAAGTTCTGTCACTATTATTAAAGATCGCCACACTGGTCAATCACGCGGTTTTGGATTTGTGGAAATGCCGAATGATAGTGAAGGTCAGGCAGCCATCGCAGGAATGAACGGCAAGGAAGTGGATGATCGACCACTTAAAGTAGATCAGGCTCGTCCCCGCGATGGCTGAGTCTTCCAATAACTGATCTTAGCTTTGCCTTTGAGGTCAGTCCAGGCAATATTTACTAAAATCCCATTAGAAACGCATAATATAGTAATCTTCCCGGGTTAGTATTAAATTCAGCCAGAGCTACCATGTTCTTGGTTCGTCTGGCTTTTTTCATACTATCTAGAGAGCGAACTTTTCACTTGAGGGGTGTAACAATCCCATCCCATATTCGTTCTAATAGATGATGAGTCCTGACGAAATTGAAAGGAATGTTATTTTATCTGGATCAATTACCTATAACGGGTGGGATGATGTACCACTAATTTGGATACACCTGCAGAGCATTTACCTGGATTCTTGATGCTCCCGCGAGGAAAACCATAGGAATTCAATTATTTTGACCAAAATTACATTACTCCTAATCTCATTGTTGCTGATTCTAGCTGCTTGCAGCACACCACCTGCAGCTCAAGATTTTGATCAACCAAATGAAACCAGCCAATCACCGGGTGAAGATGAGGTAGATCCGATTAACCCATTAAACATCCCCGATAAAACTTCAATTGCTGGCCAATTTCAAACAATCTATATTGATCCGGACCAGGTGAAAATAATTGACAGCAACATGGTTGAATGGCCTGATACCTGCCTAGGTATTGAACAGCCAGGAGTAGAATGCATTCACCAGTCCACTCTTGGGTACGCTGTCCTTTTAGAAGCCAAAGGACTTCAATTCGCCTACCACTCCAATGAAGTTGGTAGCCAGGTTCACCCCGCTACTCAAGGACTCATTTGGACCAGAGAAGATGGCAAGGATGGCATATGCGATCGATTAGTCATCTTTTTACCAGACACAGCTCAAGCCTGTTGGTGCGAATCAGGTGAGTTGCATTCGGCTACTGTTAATTTGCAGGAGATTCTTTCAGAAGAAGAATACGAATTGTTAATCGATTCGCTCACACTTTTTAGCGAAAACACAGTCAACCAACCTTCATCAGACCTGCCTGATCCGGTCATGGTTTCACTAACTTTCCATGGACAAGGTTCAACTTTCCCCAATTCCGATCAACAGGATTCCCTGGTAAGATTGGCTGAGCTGATTTTCTCCCGCATCACCCCCTAACCAAAAAATTTCTCCTAGAATATCACAAATTAAATTGAGGATTCTGGGTTGCTCCTGCTTACCTCAAACCGAATTACTTCCCCTGATTCTTGGAATTGTAGAAATCTTTTTCAATAATAATTTCATATACCGCGTTAGGAAGAAAATATCGCACTGGCTCTCCAATTTTCAATCTTTCCCTTATCATCCTGCCTGAAATCTCCATCAACGGTGATTCTACCCATATTAATTTTGAATGGATTCCAGGAATTGTGTGCTCTAAGTATTCAAGATTGATGTCCGTCCTGGGTCTCTGCATAACCCCAATTTGGTGGCAGTTTTTTACGAATTCATCTGGTCGCTCCCATTTTGGCAGATCACCCAATGAATCCCCTCCCATCAAGTAGATCAACTGATCTCCCTCATGAAATTCAACCAGAATTTTCATACTTTCATGAGCATAATAGGGACCAGGACGGTCGATGTCTACCCTGGAGACATCAAATTTTGGATTATCCTCCAACGCTGCTTCGAGCAATTCCAAGCGTTGTTCCCATGATGAGATCGCCATATCTGGCTTCAGCGGTGATTCTGGCGTTAGCAGCCATAAAATCCTATCAAGATTCAGCTGGTAGAGCGATTCTTCCGCTAAGATCAAGTGCGCTAGATGAGGCGGATCAAATGTACCCCCGAATATACCTAACTTCATGGAACTCTTTTATCTACCTTAGTGTATGTATGGATCATTATTAATTGATCTCCATCAATCTGACCACTCGAGCTCATATTCTCCGATCAATACCATATCACCTTCCTGTACACCTTGGTGGCGCAGTTCTTCATCGATACCCAGAGTGAGCAGGATGCGCTGAAAGCGCCTCACCGATTGATCATACTCCCAATAAGTCATTGCTGCCGCCCGTTCAATAGCAGCACCTCTCACTCGCCAACCGCGGATTTCTTTTTCTACACTGAAATCCTTGG
>DATKXE010000317.1:0-10678 GCA_035529195.1 Anaerolineales bacterium | reverse complement strand
TTGAAAACCACGCGTCCCTGCGCACCCTTGACATCAACTTCTTCAGCTGGTTGTAGGAACTGGATATGCGCCAGGAAGTGATCTAGGGCATCCCCAGGAGGGAGAAGTTCTAAGAATTCAGGCATTTCATTCCAATACTATCTTGTTTCAATCCCTCACCTGGTCCAATAGGTGAATGCCAGGAGGTAAGCCACACTGCCGAACAACACCACGGCAGTAAAAGCCATCATCGTCCAATTCGGTTTTCCACCTCCAGCAATACGTCTCATTTGCCAAATTTGCAGCACCCCGAGTGCAAGCGGGATGAAAGCGGGCAGCGCGATCGCCAAGGGAAGCCCAAAGGTGACTGCGAGTCCCAGCAGCAAGAAGGCAGTTAAAACCAGCAGGTTGTGCAGCACCATTCCTCTTTCCCAGCCAAGCCTGACGAGCAAAGTTAATTTCTCGTACTTCAAGTCATTAAGATAATCCGGGAATTCGAAAACGATCATCATCGCCAAATGCAGGGCGGTGAGGGGAAAAGTGCTCATCACCAACAAGCGGTGAAGCTCACCATATTGGAGGTAAAAAGCGAAAATTGGAACCAGATTAGCGACTAAAATTGAAGTTGTAAGTTCACCATATCCTGTATGTGATAATTTAATCGGTGGTGTGGAATAAAAAAAACTGCCTAAAAATGCCAGCACAACGATAGTTACCAAGATTGGTGAAAGCTGCACCACACTGATCAGGACGACAGCTAATGAAGCTAATATGGTCAGCGTCGTCAATGCAGCCCACATTACTGTTTCCCGCGAAAGTTTTCCCTCTCCTACAGCCCCACTGCCTCCTGAAAATGGAGTCCGGTTGCTATTCTTTTGATCTGAAGGTGCATCAAAGTACTCATTCAAGTACTGGGCGCTGAGCTGCATGGTCGTGACAAATGCCTGCCCGATGAAATAGTATCCCCAATCAATTGAAGCTCCCAGGTAGCGGGCTATCCCTGCGCCTAACGCGTAAACTAACACTCCCCCAAGAAGAAATAGGGGACGCGAGAGGAGAACAATCAGGCGAAGCCGCTGCATCATCGCTTAATTCCTTATGGCTCTATTGGGTAACCGGCCCCATCCCAGGCCTGCAGTCCACCCAGAATTGGATTCGCATTGGAATAACCATTCTCTAACAATAGGTTTGCCGCACGGGCACTCGTTTCTTCACTTGGTCAGGTGCAGTAGAGGATTATCCAATCATTGGGGTCAAGTTCGCTCATTCTTGAATCAAACTCATCCAGCGGGATCGACTTGGCGCCAGGTATATGCGCGTCATTAAAATAAACCTGATCTCGAACGTCAACAAAAACTGCTTCCCCGGAATCAAAAGCGCTTTTGGCAGTTGACAAATCTAACCTGGCGATGTTTGCATAGGGTATATCTTGACTGGGAACATCAACAAATGAAGGTTCCTCTTTTCCAGAGAATACGAAAATGCTGGCAACAGCGACGATAAGTATGATTACTCCAGCAGCAATGAGCAATATTGGCAGCAGTGGTCGTTTTTCAGTCTTTCCCAATCCAACCTCCTAAATTTTCATCATATCATAGACAAGTAATTTTACCCTTTGAAGCGAACTTTTATCAGTCATAAATATTAACATTTTATATATATTCCACCATCGGGGGTCGGACGCCTCATAACCACCATAATCCTACCAAGACTGAACATAAACTTCATCACCACCCCTACAATTTGAAGGTTAATAATTGTTTATTAATCTCTTTCCCTGGTCAAAGGTTGTGATATAGTTCGGTCTGATGAGAAGCAATTCCTTTCCAGCACTTCGCTGGGTCTCCCTATTCTTAATTCTCGCCGCGGTCGCTGTTATTACCTTGCAGCTGGTGAGTTTCAGTCGCTTAGGAACTAACTTCCCTGCTGGTATGGAGATCGCTGAGGTGCCAGTTGGTGGCCTGGATAGGGCTACCAGTGCACAACGTTTATTGGAGGCATATTCAACAACCCCGGTTGAGCTCCATTATGGTGAGGAGATTATCCTTCTGACCCCTGCTTCCGCTGAATTCGAACTCGATTTGGAAGCCATGCTGGCCGCGGCCGATCAAAACCGCAGCCAACAGCCTTTCTGGACCGGGTTCTGGAATTACCTCTGGAGGCGCACTGCTGCACCGGTTTCAATCCCCCTCATTGCTTCCTTCTCAGAATCTCGCCTGGAGGCATATCTGGAAAATGAGATTGCTCAGCGCTATGACCAACCCCCAATCCCGCCTCTTCCAGCAGTGGGAACAGTGAATTTTCACCCAGGTACCCAGGGGACGGCATTGAATATCAACCGTTCTGTGGATCTGGTCGATACCGCGCTGCGATCTCCTTCCAGAAGGGTTGTCGATCTCCCACTTGCAAAAACTAATCCACCTAAGCCTTCCATCGGCAACCTCGAGATTATGTTGAAGCAAATTGTTGATCTGGCTGAATTTGATGGCCTGGTTGGGTTGTATCTGGCGGATTTGCAGACAGGTGAGGAGATCAATTTTGCTTACAGTCAGGGCGAGGATTTCTCAACCAATCCAGATGTCGCCTTTACCTCTGCCAGCATTATAAAAATTCCAATCATGGTTTCTGCATACCGCCGCCTGGATGAAGATCCCGATTCTGAAACCACTCGTTTAATCGAAGAAATGATCGTGAAATCTGGAAATGATCCCGCCGATTGGTTGATGGAACGCGTCATTGATCCCTTCACCGGACCGTTGGATGTCACTGCAGATATGCAAACATTGGGACTTGAAAACACTTTTCTTGCAGGAGAGTTTTATCCCGGAGCACCCCTGCTGGCTGCCTTCCAGACTCCTGCCAATCTGCGCACAGATATCAATACCGATCCGGACATTTACAATCAAACCACTCCTTCAGATATTGGTATGCTGATGGAGGATATTTACCAGTGCACCCAACGGGGAGAGGGAAATTTGTTAGCAGTTTTTCCGGATGAGTTCACCCAGGCAGAGTGCCAATCCATGATCAATTATTTAGGTAATAACGATCTTGGCCTTTTGATCGAAGCGGGTGTCCCGGATGGCACTCCCGTAGCCCACAAGCATGGTTGGGTTACTTATTTCGGGGTGATGAACACCCTGGGCGATGCCGGCATCGTCTATACACCCGGAGGAAATTACGTGTTATCGATATTCATCAACCACCAGGATCAGTTAATTTGGGAGCCGGCATCTGAATTGGTGGCCACAATGTCCGAAGCTACCTATAATTATTTCAACCAGGTTACTCGCTGATTCCATCTTAATCGTAATATAATTATTCCATCTGAGGGGGATTCGTATTATTTGAAGTACCTGATCTGGGTATCCGAACAATCTGCTGATCCGGAGAAAATGATATTTTTGGTATGCTATGCCTGTACGGCTAACACGAACAAAATTTCATCCAGTGTTGACCACCATATTGCTCTTCGGCTGCCACAGATTTTGTAGTGCAAAGGAGCAGGTCTGCTGGATGAGGGTAACGTGAATCTCAAGAGGTGAAGATGAGCAGTTCAAATTTCAGTATCGGCCTGCCAAGAATGCATCTTGAACCAGGGGAAAAACGAGTTTTCCTGCCGGAGTTTATTGCCGAACTGCAAAAGATAGGTTTTGAAGTCATTCTTGAACATGAATATGGCTCAAGCATAGGTTTGGCAGACCAGGATTATTTAAAATTTGCTTATAGAACAAAGTTCACAAATCTAGAGCAAATATACCAGCAAGATCACATTCTGGTTCTGCGCTATCCGGGGGACGAGCTTGTCAGGATGATCAAACCGGGTGCCTGCTTGATCTCTATGCTGCATTATCCCACTCGCCCTCAGCGAGTCGCGTTGCTAAGCTTTCAAGGAATTCATGCGATCTCGCTTGATTCAATCAAAGACGATTCTCAACGGCGCCTGGTAGAAAATCTACCATCTGTCGCCTGGAATGGCATGCGCATCTCCATGGAAGCCTTAAAGGATGTCTACCCGGGATCGGGATTTGAGCACCCCCAACGTCCAGCACTGAGGGTAACCCTGGTTGGTGCTGGTGCGGTTGGAAAACATGTCATCCAGGCTGCTGTTTCGTATGGAGATCCCCAGTTCAGGTAAAAAAATGTTCCTGGAAGATGTTCCGGGCGTCATGGTGCAGGTGATCGATTACGACCTGACAAAGCATGCTGACATCATACGGGAAATATTCTCTAATACCGACATCCTGGTCGATGCGACTCAAAGACCCGAGCCATCACAACCCGTCATCCCAAATGCCTGGATCGCCTGGCTGCCTGAGCATGCCATTATCACGGATCTCTCCGTCGATCCCTATACACTAGACACTCATCCCCCGGTTGTGCGCGGCATAGAAGGTATCCCCCAGGGAAGCCTGGATAAGTATGTCTTTCTTGCAGATGACCCAGAGTGGGATTTAACCGTACCCCCATCGATCCCTTCAACTGAGCGGCGGACTGTCGTCTCATGCTATTCCTGGCCCGGTATTTTCCCAGAAGCCTGCATCGAACAAGACGCAAAGCAGCTTCTGCCGCTGATGAAGAGGTTGTTCAAGAAAGGATACGCAGGAATCTCCCCTCAAGGCGATTTTTTTGAACGCGCAATCAACCGGGCTACCTTGAAGGATTGGCTGCAATCTCACCCAGGGGGAATCTGAGCGGGATTCATTTTTTCAATTGAGCTAAATTTCAGGGGGTTGCAGGCACCTTTAAGAGCGCTCCAACCGCGTATCCAACTAATGCGCTGACTGTTCCGATCACAGCCATTTCCAAACCGCTCTTTCCCGGATGCCCCACGGTCATGCGGGCTTTTATCGCGCCAACAACAAAGAGTACCAGTGCGGATAAACCGATTGCGACAAGAATCGATGTGGACACCGGTAAAAATATGAAAGGTACCAGGGGGATTAATGATCCAATCATGGCTGCAATCCCGACAATAATCGCTGATCGTAAAGCGGTCTTACGGTCGACAGGCTGCAGCTGCAGTTCTTCAGACATCATTACTGCCACCCAAACATCTGGGCTGGCTGTGATGGTATTGGCGATGCGTTCAAGCAGCTCACCAGAGAAACCTTTGGCGCGGTAAATCGCCCGGATTTCTTCTTTTTCCAGGTTGGGAACTTCTTGAATGTGGCGGTATTCTCGCTCGCGCTCACTCTCGTAATAATCTGCATCCGCCAATGTTGAGGTATAAGCCACAGCTGCCATCGAAACCGATTCGGCAAAAGTTGCTGCTAGGCCGGCCACCATGATGACATAAGTATCTCCAGTGGCTGCGGCCACTCCTAGTATCACACCCAGTACGTTGACTAACCCATCCTGACCGCCGAGAATGATATCTGAGAGGGCAGAAGCCTGCTGGTGGGGGTCCTTAGCATTGTGATGATCGATCTCATCAGGATGAATTTCGCTGTTGGTAAAATCGAAATCTGTCAAAGTAATTTCCTTTCAATGATTATGCTTGATACGAGAAGCTCAGCAGAAGCTGTTTGTCAACATCTTCCAATAAATCCAGCATTGCAGGACTGAGTCGTTCATATACGCGTTGTGCGAATAATTCCATCCATACAAACTGTCGCGAGATCAGCACCAATTTCTTATTTGTGGTGACGGTCGCCGACATATCCAGTTCCATGTTCGCGATCAAGCACTCCTCCCCATCGACCACAACAATCAGCATATTCTCCAAGCCTTGGATTTCACTTTCAGCTGGTGGGTGGTGGGAGACCTGGTCGCATTCTAATTCCCCTCCCCCGGTAAGCAATGCGCCTACTCTCACTCCTGTGTCGCAAATGGCCAGGATGTCTTTTCTCAAGCGCTCGAGGGCATCATCCCCCATGACTAAATAAATCTCGGTTTCTCCTCTTTGAATCATCTGGGAGGCATACGAATATATTGCCTCCGGTCCGCTGATCGACCACAAGGCTTCTTCTTCCTGGGAAGCATATATGGTGGTTAATTTATCATGCAGGTTGCTGATCAATTGCCGGTGCTGGCGGTCATACCTTTCCAGCAGCTCTTCTGGAGGCAGTGGCCGGTAGATAGTCGTGCGCTCATCTCCAGATTTTAAGATCGCCCCACGGGAATGCAGACGACCTAAGGCTTCATACACCATGGAGCGCGGCACACCAGTTCTTTTACTGAGCTGGTAACCATTCGCAGGACTCTCTTTTAACAACGCCAGGTAGATTTTTCCCTCGTACTCAGTTAGACCCAGCGCGACTAAATCAGATAATAATTCCATAGCAAATAATAGTAATCCGGATACGAACTACTATTATTTTAATCTATCACCTATTAACTGTCAATCGCTGAAAGTGAGTTGTTTCGAGATAACTTCCTGGTATTGATCCCTGATCTGTTTGGCGATGATATCCCAGCTGAATTCTTGAGCGACAGCAGCAGCCTGTGCTCCTAATTGATCGCGCAGTGATTTATTTCTGATCAGCTCGCCTAAGCGTCCAGCCAGCGCTTCAACATCACTGGATGGAACCGTGTAACCGGTGATGCCATCCTGAACCAGGTAAGCTAACCCCCCCACCTGGGATGCAACCACCGGCGTTCCACAGGCCATTGCCTCCAGGGCGACCATCCCAAAAGATTCGTAATGCGATGGGACGACCACCGCTTCCGCAGCAGAATAGTAATACGGCAAAGAGTCCTGATCCTGTTTCCCGAGAAATGTGACCAGGTCATCCAAACCATGCACATGGCACAGGTCTTTCAACCGCGCCATTTCAACGCTCAGGTCGGCTGGCATCGAATCGGGTTCCCCACCAATGACCGCCAGGCAGAATGAAAGATCTTCAAAATCCCCGTTGTTGCGCATGTATGCAATCGCTTCGATCAGGGTATCGATGCCTTTCAGGGGTTCGATGCGACCCACGTATAATAAGACCTGGTCGCAAGGTGGAATCCCGATCACTTCTTTGGCTTCATCAACCGGGATGGGATAGAAACGACTCAGATCAACCCCTGGAGGGATGATGTTGATCTTATTCACATCAGCCTGGTACAACCATTGGATTTGAGCCATCTCCGCCGGTGTGGCGGCGATAATGCGATCAGCTTCTTGAAGGATCCTTTTCTCCCCGGTCAACCGGTAATCCCCATCTAATTCTTCCTCCGGACGGGCTACCCGCTGCTTCATTACGCCCAGCGTATGGAACATCTGGATCATCGGTAAATGCCACTGCCGCTTAAGTTCCAAACCTGCGATCCCGGACATCCAGTAATGGCTGTGGATCAGGTCATACTCCAGGTTTTTCGAACTGGTGAACTCTTCGATTCCAGTGGTGAATTCCGGGATATAGGAGAGTAATTCTTCCTTGGGCAGCGGTACTTCCCGGCCTGCTTTTACATGCACGACCCGGTTGCCATAGCCCAGGTCATGCAGAACATGAGGTACGTGTTCATCCTGAGAACGGGTGAACACATCCACATGCACCCCAATTGTACCCAAGGTACGGGTAAGATCACGCACATATACATTCATCCCACCCGTATCCTTCCCGCCCAGGGTCGCCAACGGGCAGGTATGGTATGAAAGCATCGCGATCCTCAATGTAACCTCATTTCCTTGCCATTACTAGGTTTACCCTGTATAATTTTCGCCGGATACCAAACCGCCACCGTAGCTCAGTCGGCAGAGCAGTCGCTTCGTAAGCGACGGGTCAAGGGTTCGAATCCCTTCGGTGGCTTTTATTATTTAGCAAATAACATTTTTACCCCACCACGGGGTTTTTTTAAATGGGGTAGATACGGATCCCTTACCATAATAACGCGCTGAATTTTTCATCACTCACCAGCAAAAACTCGTTATTGTTTTTATCAAATCTGTACAACCTGTACTCCAGCTGTCAAAGATCTGATTTTAACCCGGATAACCCTGGCAATCACAATGAATAATGCGAATGGAGGGTTGGAATCGTTTAATCAACCGGTCTTTTGAAATATAAGAAATGCCCGGAAGCAAACACCGATCCACAGCCAACCATCTCCCAACCTTGTTCACCCAGCTGGGCAAGCACGGTCGCTACTTCGTCCTGCACATCAGTCAGCGAACTCGTTTCGTCGATCTTGAACCCCTCCTCTTTAACGCCCTTCGTGGTAAACACAATCCTGGTTGGCTCATTGGGAATCCATTTCCAGCTTGTTGATGAGAACTCAATGGGTCCTAATGTGCAATACTCCCACTTCTGCATCCATGCTCTCCTTTATGCAATTCAACCAGTATTCACATTTTGTTCAGTCTACCCTCACATAGATCACAAGTCAAGCGAGATCGAAGAAAATGATGTTTTATTGAGCTCCCATCCGGTATAATTCAGTCATGGAAGAAAGGAAAAAGCCGCTCACGATTGGAATTGCCGGTGGAACCGGATCAGGAAAAACAACAATTGCCAATGTCATATTGGGCCGGGTTGGCACCCAGCACATTGCTTACCTGCCCCATGACGCCTATTACAAAGATCTCAAAGATCTTCCCGTTGCCCAGCGGGAAATAATCAATTTTGACCATCCAGATTCATTAGATACTGAACTGCTCATCCAGCACATCAAGCAGCTCAAAAAATGGCAGGCGATCGATCTACCAGTATACGATTTTAAAACCCATACCCGCACTTCACGATCACTCACAGTGCAGCCTCAATCCGTGATTATCATCGAAGGTATTCTGATCTTCGTCGAACAAGCACTGCGTGATCAGTTTGATGTGAAGATTTTCGTGGATACCGATCCAGATATCCGCTTCATTCGCCGTTTGCAGCGGGACATCGCCGAACGCGGACGCACAACCGATTCAGTGATCGAACAGTACCAGAACACGGTGCGCCCTATGCACCTGGAATTTGTCGACCCTTCCAAACGCCATGCGGATGTGATCATCCCTGAGGGGGGTCGCAACACGGTTGCCATGGATATGGTCGTGGCCCGCTTACGGGACCTGCTGCGGGACGAACCGGAATAGTGGGGATGATTTCAAATACCAATCCCGGTTCACAAACCGGCTTGCAGCGCGCATTAAAACGCATTTCTGCATTTCTTCGCTCCTTGCTGACCCCTGAAAGACGTACAACCCTGGCCCGCATCATGGCTTTGTTCGTGGTGATTGGCTTGAGTATCTTCATCTTCACCCTCCGTGACCAGGCTGAACAGCTGGCCATTTATGGATACCCGGGGATATTCGTGCTCTCATTTATGGCCTATGCCACCGTCTTGCTGCCGGCGCCGGGGGTAGCCGTCGTCTTCACTATGGGCAGCATATTTAATCCGCTCGGTGTGGCTCTCGCCGCGGGTACAGGCGCCGCGCTGGGTGAACTTTCCGGGTACCTGGCTGGTTTCAGCGGTCAGGCTGTTGTCGAGCGAGTGGAAGTTTACGAACGATTGACCAGGTGGATGAAAAAGAACGGTTCGCTGACCGTTTTTTTGCTGGCAGTCATCCCTAACCCATTTTTCGATCTGGCGGGTTTGGCAGCTGGATCATTAAAAATGCCTGTGGTGCGTTTTTTCATCTTCTGCTGGATGGGAGAAGTCGTAAAAATGGGAATTTTTGCATTCGCAGGTGCAAGCGCGCTGAAAATTCTATTCTAAGGAGCTGAAAAATCATGGAAGACTATACGCAAATCAAAGATTACCTCAATACCAACCTGGATCGCAGCCTGGCAGAACTTTCACAGTTGTGCGCCCAACCAAGCATCGCAGCCCAAAATCTGGGTATGCAGGAGTGTGCAGAACTGGTGGCCGAGAAGCTGAGACAGCGTGATTTCGAGGTCGACATCATGGCGACTGAAGGCGCACCTGTTGTTTTCGCACAGAGGAATGGCAAGCAAGACAAGACCCTCATGTTCTATAACCACTACGATGTCCAGCCCCCAGAACCGCTGGATGAATGGGAAACACCACCTTTCGAACCTGCCATTCGCGATGGAAAGATGTATGCGCGCGGGGTTGCTGATGATAAAGGACATATCGTCAGCCGGCTGCACGCCATTGACGCTGTTCTCGATGCTGACGGTGAACTACCCTGCAATATTAAATTCGTCATCGAAGGGGAAGAAGAGACGAGCAGCATTCACCTGCACGAGTTCATCCAGTTAAATCAAGCCAAACTGTCCGCTGACGCCTGTGTCTGGGAGTTCGGCGGCGTCGATCACCGCGAGGTGCCGATCCAATACCTGGGAATGCGCGGCATCTGCTACGTTGAACTTTCTGTGCGCACGGCCAGCATCGATGCTCACTCTGGGTTAGGCGGTTCGATCTTCCCCAACGCTGCCTGGCGACTGATTTGGGCACTGCGATCCATTAAAGGTACAGATGAACGCATCCGCCTTCCAGGACATTACGATGATGTCGTACCGCCAAGTGCCCGTGACCTGGAGCTGATCGCAGCCCTGCCCGAGGTTTCAGATGAACTGAAAGAACGCTATGGAGTCGAATCCTTCTTGAAAGGCTTGACGGATGGTGTCGATCTGCGAGTGGCAGAAGTTTTTGAACCCACCTGCACGATCTGCGGCTTTACATCAGGCTACCAGGGAGAAGGCGGTAAAACTGTACTTCCTGCATACGCCTCAGCCAAAGTCGATTTTCGTTTGGTCCCCAACCAGAAGCCAGAGGATGTACTGCTCAACCTACGCAAATTCCTCGACCAGGAAGGCTT
>DATKXE010000316.1:0-4742 GCA_035529195.1 Anaerolineales bacterium | reverse complement strand
AGTTCTTGGCTGGATCGGTGCCATCCGGGAATATGAAGGGCACGCCTGGCAACTGCACCCCCTGGTCGTTCACCCTGAACACCAGGGGTTTGGAATCGGGCGCTTGCTGGTGCAGGACTTGGAAGTGCAAATTCGTCAGCTCGGAGGTACTACGATCTACCTGGGCACAGATGATGAAGATGGTTAGACTTCGCTGGCAAACATCGATCTGTATCCTGATGTATTCCAGCACATCGCCAGGATCAAGAATCTGAAGCACCACCCCTACCAGTTCTACCAGAAGTTAGGATTCGCGATCGTTGGCGTGATCCCAGACGCCAATGGCCCTGGAAAACCTGACATCATCATGGCCAAGCGAATACTGCTATAAGGACTGTCCTAAACCGGGATTGTTCATTCGATCAACTGCGTAGCGAAGCTGTAGAAAACCTCTATCCAATCAAAATAACTCAAACCGGAGCCGTAAGATTCTCCATTGCGAATGATGATTAGGTTTGCCTGGGGTGAAACGTAGATATATTGGCCATGGTTGCCGGCAGCAAAAAAATCATCTGCCCCATCCTCCCGCCTCAGCCCATACCACATGTATTGATAATAACCTCCGTTGGCGACATTGACAATTTCGGGGCCAAAACTGGTTTCGTAATATGCTGGTGAATGCTCTTGATTTTCTCTGATAGATTCATCGATCCAGTCCTCCGAGATTACCTGCTCACCTTCCCATTGTCCATTTTTGAGAAATAACCGGCCAAATTTCGCGAAATCAATCGCCCGGGCATTGATCCCGCTTTCCATCTTCTCGAATCCAGCCTCATCCAGACTCCAGGATCCTGGATACTCCATTCCAATCTGCTGCCAGATCTTCTTCTCCAAATAATCAGCTACTGGCCAGCCAGTAGCTCTTTCAAGGATCATCCCCAATAGCAGCGGGTGATAGTTTTTGTAAAGGAAGAACTCACCTGGTTGGTCATCAATTTTTGTGTTTGTTAATGCCAGCTGTTTCAAATCTGGGTAGTAGTAAGTCAGGGCATCATCACCGTTGGGGAGAGGAAATTCCCGGTACCTGATTCCAGATGACATTTTCAACAAGTCTTTGATGGTGATCTTTTCAAATTCAGCATCCCGTTTCGCTAGCTCCGGAAGATACTTAGTAATCGGGTCATCGACGCTGGCAATATGCCCTTCATCAATCGCTATCCCAACCAGTGTTGAAACAAATGATTTCGCAGTTGAGAAAGAAGTTACGATCGAATCGCGCTGGATTCCCTGGCCATACTGCTCGTAGAGCAATGTATCGTCTTTCATAACCAGAAAGGCTTGTGTATCTGTTTCGTTAATAAATGATTCCAGGTCATCAATCAGAGGGTTGGATTCAAACATGTCGTTAATTTCTGCGTTGTTTTGTTGCTCAATAAAATGGTACTCAACCGCAGCTTTTTCCATTTGCCGCTCAGGGAACTTAAGATAATCATATACATCCGAAGGTCCCCACCTGAGGACACGAAATATGTATTGCGGTGAGTAAATGATCGCATAGGCGATTACAGCAACCAGCAACACGGCAGCCAGGATGCCGATCAGCCACAAAAGGACTTTCCCAATACTAATAATTTTCGATTTCATGAGCTGCTCTATTTTCCCAATAACGTGGTTAATGGTAAATTACAGCATTTAGCGAGATATTAATTTACCATTTGCTGACTTTTATCCTGTATTTTATCCAAATTAGTACGGGTTCACAACCCTAGAAACCTGCTGGGATACTCCTCTTCCTTCACCTGGTGCGCAGCTCGTAACTACCGGTACATAATTGGGCATGCACTTTGAGTAAAACTGAAGTATTGGAATTAATTCTAATTGCCTCCCAAAATGACATACTACCTTCCTCGGAATATTGCTCTGGTAAGAACGCCGATCATTGACTTGGATTAGTTTTTTCGTATATAATTTAGCATATACAGATTCACCCCTTAAACCCATTCGATGAGATTTTATGGAGGCAAAAATGGCCGAGAAGAAAGGTAAGAAAAAGGATAAGAAGAAGGATAAGAAGAAGAAGGACAAGAAGAAGTAAACCTCAACAGCATTTCATGAACAAAAACCCCGGCAAAAAATGTTGGGGTTTTACTGATCTTATGTTTACCGTAAAATTATTGCTCCAGCAGGGATTCCACTATAAACTGATTAGGAAAAGTACATCTCACTAATTCAATATTACCGCCAGCATTGCTCGCTCGGAGGAGATGTAAACCTTGAGAAAAATCTGGGCAGTAATATTATTCCTTCTAATATTTTCAGCCGCCTGCCAACCTTCGGAAGATGATGTACGAACCGCAATTAGCCAAACCCAGGCAGAATGGACAATGGTGCCAACTCAAACACCATATCCCACCTACACACCTTTTCTCACGCTAACCTCGGTTCCACCATCCTCCCCAACTCCACCCCCCACTTCAAGTGAGATGGTCACCATCCCTTCCGGGGAATTCCTGATGGGCTGCGACCCCTGGGACTCGCGCGCCCCATGCCTGGACGGGGAATCGCCTTCTCATACTGTTTATCTCGATGTCTATGCTATCGACTTGACCGAGGTCAGCAACGCACAATATGCGCAGTGCGTGGCGCATGAGGCCTGCCGTCCCCCAGATTTCGGCGATGCAGATCTTCAAAGTGCCAAGTATGACACTCCTGAATTTGACAATTACCCAGTCACCAATGTCGATTGGTACGACGCGCGCGATTACTGCATCTGGGTCGGCAAACGGTTGCCCAGCGAAGCGGAGTGGGAGAAAGCCGCCCGTGGAGATCAGGACGAGCGTTTCTACCCCTGGGGAGATATTGCTCCCGATTGTTCCTTGGTGAATTTCATCGGACTCAATGGGGATTGCCAGGATGCCACCACCCCGGTCGAGGATTATCCCAATGGCGCCAGCCCCTACGGTTTGCTCAATATGGCGGGAAACGTGCGCGAATGGGTAGCGGATTGGTATGATGCCAATTTTTACTTTTCGGAGCCACCCGACAACCCCCAAGGACCTGAATCGGGTTGGGAGAAAGTCCTGCGCGGGGGTTCCTACAATAGTGATTGGGTGGATATTCGTGTGAACCGGCGCAGCCACAATCCACCTACTTTCCGCGAAGCCGACGTTGGGTTCCGCTGTGCGCGCAACTCATGGTAACCTCGATTCAATAACCTGATCCCAAGTTCATATCCCTCCCCAGTATTGGTTCAAACCATCCCCTGGAGGCTGGTAATCCATTACACCCTGTGCTAATCTCGATCTTTCCGTCTTGCATTGAACGGAGATCGACATTGGGTTGTATTAATAAAGAGAAGCTCACATCCTGGAGAAAACATAATGAAGATGACATCCAAGCCAGCCAACCGGGTAATCCCTCTACTGCTCATTTGCATTATCATAGCTGCCTGCGGTGGGACCCAAACCCCTGATCCGGTTGCCTTTGAGGCAGAAAAGACTGAAGCACCAACCGCCATTCCGACATTTAAATTAATTTTTCCCACGCCTACGAAATCACCCTCGACCTCCGAACCGATAACTGAAACTAGAACTTCTATTGATGAGATCATCGCCAACCTGGAAGGCTTGTCAATCGACCAATTCTTTGATGAATCATATAAACAACTGCTGCTCCGTGAGCCTGAGACCCTGACCTATGCCCATCTCTCTCAAGAATTTGGGCTGCGTGATGATCAACTTAACAACATCTCTGATGCATATCTCCGCCAGACCCAGCAATTGGAGGCTGCCATCCTTGATTTACTGCGCACATATGACCGTGAGCAGCTCACACCCGAACAGCAGCTGTCTTATGATATCTACGAATGGGATTTAGACAACAGGGTACGTGGTCACCAGTTCATGTACAGCGATTACCCAATAACTCACTTTATCTTCAGCTATGATTTCGCCTTAAATGAGTTGTTCACCGAGCTCCATGAGCTGAAAACCAGAGAGAATGCCGAAGACTATATTTCACGCTTATCGCAGGTCAATGGCCAGGTTGACCAACTTCTCGAAGGGCTCAAATTACGTGAAGAGGCAGGTGTCATCGCCCCTGATTTCATCATCAGCATAGCCCAAAGCAACCTGCGCGAATACCTTGGGATGCGCTCCAATAATCCGGACACGATCGAACCACGGAAATTACCCGTGTATTCAGTTTTCAACGAATCGATCGATGAAATTCAGGAATTATCGATGGATGAAAAAATGGCTTTCCGTGAAGCAGCCCTACAGGAGGTCGAGGCTGCCTTCATCCCGGGATATTTAAAATTGATTGATTACCTGAACTATCTTGAAACTATCGCTACAAGCGATGCTGGAGTCTGGAAATTCCCTAATGGGGAGCAATATTACGCCTATAAGCTGCGTGATGAAACCAGCACTGACCTGACACCGGAAGAAATCCACCAGCTTGGGCTGACGGAAGTCGACCGGATCAAGGCTGAAATGCGCCAGGTATTCAATGAATTGGGCTATCCGGCTGATGAAAGTTTCGGTGATTCCCTGGGACGCGCCATTCAAGAAGGCGGTACATACAATACGTCTTCACAAGCCGGAAAAGACGAATACATCGCAGCTGTTGAAGCCCTCATCGCCGAGGCTGATCAGAGGATGGGCGAGCTATTCGATATCGGTCCCAGGTGGGGTGTTGAAGTGGTTGGTGGGCCATATGGTGGTTACTACACACCGGGAGCTCCTGATGGTTCACGCCCAGGT
>DATKXE010000315.1:0-7373 GCA_035529195.1 Anaerolineales bacterium | reverse complement strand
GGATGTGGGTATCTATACTTGGATACCAGCCGCAATCACAGCCGGCGCTGGTGCAGCATGGAGAGCTGTGGAAACCGTGCCAAAGCCCAGCGGCACTACCAGAAAATATCCAAAAAATAATCCTGCGCAAGGCTGGATTTCAAAATTATTCTGTATTAGGTGTTTCCTGAAGAATCCGCGGAATTACGATTTATTGAAAACTAGCCAAATTGATTTTGATCTCCTGCAATTTTCACGGGCGGTCAACAATTAGTTATTGGTCCAACTTCAGAGGAGTTCAGAAAATTTTAATCTCCCGAAATCGAAATCAATGAAGGGAACCCCATTTTCAATGCGGGTTTTACGGTCGCGCATATAATTCGCAACCCAGGGATCGTCCAGGTTGTCCACATCGAAACTGCGGTGAATGACTGCATAAAGGTCAATCTCCCGCAGCTTCAAGAAAGATGGGATTTGAACCAACCATTCCTCCTTCATCTGGTTTTCCAACCGATACCCTCGCAGAAAACGAGTCATAAATTCCTTCGTAAATGCGGCTTGATCCTCTTGACCTAAAGCAATATAGAACAACACGATAGCAATGTCATTCATAAACCAGCTGTAAGTGCAGTCATCGAAATCAAAGAGCGTGATCGCTCCCATTTCATCCACAAAAAGATTGCCTAGATGAGCATCCTGGTGGATAAGGCCGTACGATTCCCGCGATTTGGGAAGTGCGTCGAGATTTCTTTTGAGATCGGTATATTTATCAATAATCACAGATTCTGATTCTTGAGACAAGGCCTGGATTTCAGACATCTCTGGACCATCCCATTCCATTCTTTTCCATGCTGGTTCTGCTGGCAGATATGTTTTCGTCAGGGCATGAATTTTCCCCAATAAGCGGCCATAGTTTTCATAGAATCCAGTGCCCAAATCGTCCTTTCTAGGAGGACTACCGCATGCTTTCTCAAATGCAGTTGCCAGGAAACATTCACCAAACCCATCATCAATCCGAATAACCAAATCTCCAGCCTCTGAAACGATTGCTTGGGAAACACCCGCACCTCCTTGATGCAGGTAATTGATCCAATCAATCTCTCCCCGCATCAGGTTTTCAGATCGCCGTAAACTGTGGCCTATACGCAGTATATAGCTTTTATTATCCCGGTCGAACTCATAAATAAAACTCTCAAACCCATCCAGGATCTGGATCTGGTCAGCGCGGATACCGAATGCCGTCATGGCATGATACAGGATTTGGTCGCTGTATCTTTCTTTTATTTTCTTTTCCAAAACAGGTACCTCCCAGAGGACAATAAATACTGGAGCTTCATCTCGCGGCAGGGATAATGAATTTAACATCACTCGTGTAATTGATCCCTTTGGGAATGATGGCGAGCAAGCTATTTTAACAAAATGATTTCTTTCCAATAGCCTTCAATGAAAACCCCCAGATCAATCTTCAATATTGGTCACTCAGATCAGGTCCATTGGGTACCAGATTCCATTTCTTTTAACAGGTACAAGGGACCAATAAATAAACCAAGGAAAGAATTTTGGTATATTCCTACTGATGAAAAGGATCAACCAAGCAGCAGAATATTATTTGATCTCCATGATTATGCCGCTCGAAACACCGCTTTGCCTTGGATAAAGGTAATCAGGATTTTCGTATTGGCGATCTCGGGTGCTGGAATTTCAAATAAATTCTGATCTAAAACAATGAAATCAGCTTGCTTGCCCACTTCCAGTGAACCTGTTTCATTTTCTAAGAAATTTGCATAGGCTCCATTAATTGTAAAACTGGCGATCATATCCTCAAGATTCACTCTCTCCTCTGCCCACAATATTTCATCGCTTGCAGTCCCAACTAGTGACCGGGTAACCCCGGTCTCAATGCCGATTAATGGATCGAAGGGAATCGTGACCGGGAAGTCGCTCGCCGATGCCATCCTCACCCCGGCTTCCAAAAAACTACGCATTGGATATTCCTGATCAGCGCGTTTTTTTCCAAGATATGGGAGCGCAAGGATCGAGTAATAGTCGTCGATCTTGAACCAGTATGGATTCGGTACTCCGATTACACCGAGATGCTTAAATCTGAGGATATCTTCCGGCATCACCAGCTGCAGGTGAGTGATTAAATGGCGCGCATCTCGCTTTCCATTATTCTTCTGTGCAAACTCAAGCGCATCCAGCGCAATCCTGGCAGCTGCATCACCAATTACATGAATATGGATCTGGATCTTCTCCTTATCCAATGCGGCGCACATTTCATTCAGCTGCTGCGGCTCCCATATCAGTTCGCCATAAGAATCGGGTCGATTAGAATAAGATTCAATTAAATAGGCAGTCCCCCCCTCCACAACCCCATCGACGAATAATTTTGCTGTATATGTTTGAAATTTTGGGTGGCTATTTCTCGCACGTTGGCTGAGCAGCATTTTAATTTGAGTGTCAACTGGTCGGTCAGGTTCAATCAATATCGAACCCCTGAAGTTCATATGCAATAAGCCTTTATTCTCCAGTGCCTGGAACCCAGCAATGTTCTCTTCTTCCAGCATGGCATCATGGCACATCGTCACCCCAGCCTCGAAGGCCATCTCCTGGTAATGCAATAATGTATTCACTCTTTCTTCTTGAGAATATCCCGGGATTACATTATCCACCAATTTCATAGCTGTCTCCCTGAGGGTACCATTGGGTTCACCAGTCTCAGGATCTCGTTCTATCACCCCACCGTCAGGATCGGGAGTATCTTTGGTAATTTGTGCACCTTCAAGAGTGGCGGAGTTCACCCACAGGGAATGACCATCATTGGAAACCAGGGAAACAGGTTTGTGGGCAATGATCGCATCTAAGATTTCTTTTCTTGGACCCTGATTTGGGAAGACAGTGTTATCCCAGCCGCTGCCCCGATAAACTTCCCGGTTTGGGTTATTCACAAAAAATTGCCGGATGCTTCCCTGGTATTTCTCGTTAGAGTCCAACGGGTACAGGTTGATGTTGCCAAACAGGTCGATTGCATGTGAAGGATGGGAGTGTGCATCCACAAAACTGGGTAAAACCATCTTTCCATCTAAATCTATGACCTCAGCTTCAGGATTGATGTAAGATTCTACATCCTGGTTGGACCCGACAAAGACGATTCTCTCGCCTGAGATGACCATCGCTTCAGCCCACAAATTGACTTTATCCACCGTGTAAATCGCGCCATTCTTCAATACCAGGTCCGCTTTTGAATTGCTCATCATGTTCTCCGTGGATTTACATCTATGCGCATTTGAGTTGAGCTAAACCAGCGCGGCAGATAAAGAAACATTAAATGGTTTTTTGACAATATTGCCAATTATATACCGAATTAATTCGATGTAACCAGGATTGCGATCAAAATCATTCGATCCAATGCGGAGTAGTTAATTAAATCCAATAAAGAAATTCGTAGTATTTTTTATTAGATAATACGAATTCGGTTATTTTAACTTGATTTTAATACGAATTTCGGTACAATATACATATGCTAGATGAAACTGACCGCGCTATCGTCTCCTATTTGCAGTACGACGGGCGCATGCCCTATACCAAAATCGCAACCGAATTAGGTATCACCGAAGGGGGAATTCGGCGGCGGGTAAAAAAGATGACCGACGAGGGGGTGCTGCAGATCGTCGGGATTGTTAAACCGCATGATATCGGTTTGGAGGAAGCCAGCATGATCGGGGTTATGGTTGAAGGCAGGCCAATCGACGCAGTCGCTGGGGATATTGCCCAGTTTCCAGAGGTCACTTACCTGTTCCAGGCCGCTGGTGAATTTGATTTGTTCGTCGAGGTTTACTGTCAAGATCGGGAACATTTTGTAGAGTTCCTCAACAATACGCTGCAGCGTATCCCCGGCGTACGCGGTACGCAATCATTCTTGATCCTTAAGATGTACAAGCTATCCTATCGTTGGGGTGATGCACCGCCCTTGAAAAAAACTGAGAAACAGTCCGCCCTGCCCGTAGCCGAAGAGAATTAATCACTGATTCCAGATGCTTGTGGAGCTAACTAACTTGAGATGATGTTCAAGAATCAGGATCCAGAGAAAATCGCTTCACTAGTCCACCAAAAATCAACAGAAATCCTTCTGGAAACCGGTTTTTGCGTACCGGACAAGGAAGTTCTCATCCGGCTAGCCGCAAGTGGTTTTGTTGTTGATCCTGAATCTCAAATGGTGCGCATCACCTCTGAGATATTAGATACGGCCCTAACCAATCTTCCCAAACAAGTTCAATTATTCGATCGGAACGGGAACAATCCTGCACCATACGATCAACGCAGCTGCTTTATGGGTGCGGGTACACCGGTCAATGTACTGGACCTTGATACTGGAACCCGCCGTTCCGCTACCAGAAATGATGTGCGCCAATTGGTGACAATCCAGGATGCTTTGCCGATGGTGGATATCGTGCGACCGACGGTGACAGCTACCGATCAGGGCGAATATTCCGACCTGGTAGAAATTGCCGAGCTGCTTTATCACACCAGCAAACCATCCGTACACCGCGTTCTATCACCAGAAAGGGTGGATGCTGCCTTCGAGATGTTGGCAGCAGTAGCTGGGGGTGAAGATGCTTTCCGCTCGCATCCCAATTTTGCAACGCTTTACTGCCCGATCAGCCCGGGTTACTTTACCCCCGAAAATGTGCGCTGCATGCTGCGTTGGGCTGGACACGGGGTACCGATCACCCTGCTGAGCATGGCCATGTGTGGTGCCTCTGCCCCGGTAACACTCCTCGGTGGACTGGTGGTGATCAATGCCGATATCCTGGCCTGGATTGCTGTCCTGCAGATGCTGTATCCAGGAACCCCCCTGCTCTACGGCAGTGTTTCTGCAGCATTGGATATGCGCACTGGATTGCTGGCTTTAGGCGCCCCTGAGCGGGGTATGCTTAACAGTGGGGCGGCAATGATGGGTCATTTCTACGGCATACCATCCATGTGCGGGGGTTTATCCTCGGATGCCAAGCAGCTGGATTCCCAGGCTGGCGTAGAGAAAATGCTCACCGCAATACCATTGATCAAAGAAAATGCCAGCATCATTTATGGTGTCGGAACAACGGACGCTGGATCTTCAATCTCCTACACCCAGATGGTGCTGGATAATGAGATCATCGCAGGGCTCGCACGCATGATCCAGGGTATCAATGTTCATGATCTTGACGAAGAGGTGGAACTGATTAAATCGAACACTCCCCGCGGGAATTTCCTCAAAGAAGCCCACACCCGTGGAAATTATCAACGCCAATGGCAGCCAGAAATTTTCAGCCGTGATACCTACGAAACCTGGCAGGATAAAAATACCGACATAGAAAGCCAGTGCCGTCAGAAAGCCCACCACATTCTCAACACCCACCAAACGGAAACATTGCCAGCCAGCGTCGAAGCAGAAATTGAACGGGTTTTACGCCGCTATCTGGGTTCGGAATTCAGGATGGAATAACTACTTTATCCCGTGAATGTAATTTTTGGGATAACGTAAAATGAAAAATTTTTGAACTACGTCGAAAACAATATAGTTTCATAGAGGAAAATATGGTCAATATTGAACCCATCCAATCAACATTAGAATTTCGGGTGCTCAATAGTGAACAATTAGACCAAATCAAATCTGCCACTCTCCAAGTACTCGAGAATGTTGGTGTACATTTCCCCTCTACGCGCGCCCTGAATATATTTTCCGAACACGGTGCGGTTGTTGACAGGGACACCCAGGTTGTTAAGCTGCCAGCTGATTTTGTCCTCGAAGCGATGAGCAAGGCACCCCGCAGCTATGTGCTGGCTGGACGCGCAGAAGGTGCTGAGCTGCAAGTTGGCAGCGGTCTTTCATATTTTGCCACAGATGGTTGTGGGGTCGAAACGATCGACTTTGAAACCGGGGTACAGCGGTTGTCTTGCAAGGAAGATGTCGCCAGGATGGCACGCGTTGCTGATTACCTGTCCTCAATCGCTTTCTATTGGCCCATGGTCAGCGCTCAAGATTATGGTCGTCTGGCACCCTTGCACGAATTAGATGCAACTTACAACAATATGGTCAAGCACGTGCAAACCGAGACCGTGATGGGAGCAGATCTGGCCAGATATGCGGTTGAAATAGCAACAGTCATTGCTGGTGACGAAAATACATTACGCCAGAAACCTCCCCTTTCAAGCTTAATCTGCACCATTGCCCCTCTTGCCCAAGACAAAGAGGGTATCGAAGCTGCCATGGTTTTCGCTGAATCCGGTATACCGGTTGGTTTTATGAGCATGCCCACCATGGGCTCAACCGCACCTGCCGTACCTGGGGGAGCGTTAACGATCGGCAATGCAGAAGCCGTCAGCGCCATGGTCTTGATGCAGCTGCTTGCTCCCGGCGCACCTGTCTTCCAATCTATCCTGGTTTCAGGCATGGATCCCCAATCCGCAGATTATCTGGTCAGCCTGCCAGAAAAATATCTGTGCAATGTGGCTGCAGTTCAGATGGCTCACGATTGGGGAGTTCCAGCCCTTGGAGGCACCTTTGGTTTGAACCACGCCGAACCAGCCACCTGGCAGCTTGGTCGTGACAGCGTTTATACTGCCCTGATGTGTGCCTTAGCTGGCACCGATATTACAATCGGTTTAGGTATGTTGAAAGCTTCCACTTTGCTCATCCCCGAACAAATCATTTTCGACGATGAAATCTACCACACACACCGCATTCTCTCACAAGGGTTGAACACCAACCCTGAAGGAATCGCCCTCGATATTATTGAGAATGTAGGCCCCGGTGGGCATTTCTTATCTCAAAAGCATACTCGCGAACATATTCGTGATATCTGGATACCTGAACTGACCCATCCTCGCGTTGCTCCTGATGGAGAGAAAGAGGGGGATATCAGAAAGAGGGCGCGGGCGAAATTCGATCACATCCTGTTAGAACATGAACCTATACCTTTAGAGGAGGTCGTCCAGCATGAAATAGATCTTATATTAAGGAAAGCCGAAGAGGAAATTGGCAGATAATAGTTATACAATAAATCACAACGGGATACGAGGAGAGACTATTCGGTTGCCGCAATTTAATCAATTAAGGAGAGCCAGGAAATTATCGCTTAATCCTTACCATGAACAAACAAGGAGGCATAAATGTCAGATGAAATGTACGCAAAATTAGCCCAGGCAGTGATCGATGGCGAACCCGAAGATGCAGAGCAGCTGGCCAAAGATGCGCTTGCTCAAGGTCTTGATCCGCTGGAGTGCATCAATCATGGGCTTACCAAAGGCATCCAAAAAGTAGGCGAACTATTTGCTAGTGGAGAGTATTTCCTGCCTGAGCTGATCATCGGCGCGGAAGCTATGAAACTGGCATTAGCCGTGCTGGAACCCGC
>DATKXE010000314.1:0-5564 GCA_035529195.1 Anaerolineales bacterium | reverse complement strand
AAAAAGTAGAATTTTAGTCTTTAAATAACTGGCTATTCAGCCTCTTCTGCTGGAGGCTCATCTGCTGGCGGCTCATCTGTGGTCGTCACATCTCCGAGACCGAACTCATCGGGATTAAGGGGCATAATGATCCACAGGATGAGATAAATCCCTAAACCGCCACCCATGATAAAACCTGCCAAGATGAAGATGACGCGGATCACGGTCGGATCGATATCGAAATACTCACCGATTCCACCGCATACACCTACCAGCCATTTATTACTTCTTGAGCGGTACAATTTCTTCTTTTTTTCAGCCATGGCAAATCTCCTTTGTTGGTTAATATTTTCCCTGAACCATGATTATAAATCAAGATCATCACTGGTTCCGTTCCAATTGTATTGTATTTGGCAAATGAATTCTTCGGTTCCACCCTACATTAGATTACTCCGCTGGTCGTGGGCGTGAACCTGGATTTGGCTGGAGGTATAATCCTGGTGATAGTAGTAGTCTTCGCACTACCGGGAAAGGTCATCTGTTGGCTTATCATCCGCGGGTTCAAATCCGCTGATCGATCAGCTTCTTTCCCAGGAGTATGCTGCAAAAGGACTGTGTTCCGCCAGCTTCATTTCCCCTATTTTGACGCTGGCCTGAACTATTCCCGTCTTTTGCCCCTCACCAGTGACCTCACTTTGTTGGTAAACTGATCTTCATCCAGCAATCACCTTAAAGTACTCTTCGTCTTGCAGATGGTAGAAATCCCTTAAATTCAGGAGCGTGAACCATGGACGCCGCAAATAATCCATCTGAGCTTGGAGAGCCGATCTCTTTTTCCCAATCTTTATCCGCATGTGGTGAGGATGTCTGGCAGGAAATTTCCAAACCCGGCAACCTGGTTGATTTTCACCCATTTTGCGAGAGCAATCCGGTTGATGTCTGGCCAGGGACCGGCTCAAGAGACAGGGTTAACTATTACAACGGATTGGTCCTGGAGCGGGATTTTACGAATTGGATCGACGGAAAGGGCTACGACCTTACCGCCACTTCCGAGAACAATTTACAGTTCAGGGTTTCCTGGCGCATCACTTATCAAGAGGACTATTACAGCATCCTTACTCTCACCATCCAGCAGCTGCTTACGCCAGGTTCCGAGAGAAGAACAAAGCAGTTTGCCAGGCTGCTCGAGAAATACCTTCAGCAGGTCGGGCAGGGCCTGGAGTATTATATGCGCACCGGGCGAAGGGTAACCCGCAACCAATTTGGGGCGCATCGATTATTCTCCCCACCAGTAGCAGAAACCAACGTAACTTAATCGGGTATTCCAAAAAAACATCCCCGATCAAGTTATTCGAGCCGCTCCCTCGGCAGGAGGTCTCCATGCAGCTGTCACTTGTTTTCCCAATGTTCTGGGGCAGGAAGAAGAAGAAAATCTATAAGAAGAACGACCAATTCTACGATCACCCCACCGCGCTGGATGAGGTGGGCACCATCCCCCCGCTGTTCGAAAGCATGAACGTCCTCGATGATCGTGACTTCGACGTGATCGCGGTGACGGGCACCAATGCTCCATCAAAAGCCAGGGCGGTCGAACAGGCTGCGGGAAAGCTGCTGCACAAACACGCAAAAAAAGCGGGTGTGAAATTACACTTTTTCAGCTACTCCCACCTGGAGCGATTACACCAGTTTCTGCACCAGATCGGCAGGGATGACCTGCAGGAGACGATTGCCCTGGTTGGTTACTCACCAATGAGAAATGCATGCCTGGTAGCAGCCCACATCCTGGGTAAAGAGGTGGCGGTCTCCATCGATGATGATTGCCAGTTTATCGAACCCACCTACGTCCGCAGGATCAAAGAGCAGATCACCACTGAATTCGAAGGTGAACCGATCTTGGCCTACTGCGGACCTTACCTTACCGAAAGTGGTTCAATTTACCAGGAGCGATCTAAGAGCCCGCATGTTGTCTATTGGAATGTTATTGATGTGATGAACGAGATGTTCCGCAGATATATTGTCGAAACCCCGGGGGTTAAAGAAACCCCCTTTGCCATTATGGGCAATATCGCTGTGCACCGGGATTTCTTCACCCAGGTACCTCTCGATCCACCCCTCCAGCGGGGGGAGGACATGGATTGGGTCATGAATGCTCACATCCTGGGCAAACGATTTATCATGGATACCGAGCTGCTGATCAAACACGATCCACCCCCACGACCTTACCCAACCTGGCGTCCGATGCGCGAGGATATCTACCGATTTCGCTACCAGCAGGCCAAGATCGCCAACAGCGAATCAGGTGATGGCTATCAGCAGCTCGATCGGGAACGCTATTTTCCTTATCCCGGTGTTTTCTACCAGGATGATTTTCTCGACCGGGTCTACCGGGCTTGCACGACACTGGCCATTGACTATCTGACCCAAGGCAAAAAGGATGCTGCCAGGGAAAGCTTGAACAATATCTATCATGCCCATTACCTGGCGGAACCAAAGGTAGATCCATTCCAATCCTATCTAGCTTTCCAAAAGAAGTGGGTCGAGATGATGGTCATCATAGGTGAACGCCGCCCCGAAGTGCAGAAATTTGTTTTTGGCTGACCAGAGACAGGAATGCAGAGCTGCTGATCAAACACGCTCCACCCCCGAGACCTTACCCAACCTGGCGGTCCATCCGCCACCGAATTTCACTATACGAAGATCTGGCCTGCAGACCATTGGCCTGGTAGGAGAGGCGGTTATTTACATAACCCTGCCCGCGATTCACATCATTCTACATGCTTCCATCGCGCGCTTCATGGCTTTTGATGCGCTGGGGTTAGTCCTGCTGCTGCTCGCGGTTTGGATCACGCGGGATCAATAAACCACACTTTACATTTCCTTCATAAATTTTTTATTTCCTTAGTTCCGCTAGATAATGAACTTGTTGCAGGTCTTTTTCGGACGGGAAACACAAAAATACCTCAAATTAGGTATTGTTTCTTATTGAAATTTACTTCCTAAGCACCTATAATTGCAGGATTGTTCAGGTGAGACCATCGCCAACCTGGACCTGAGTGACATCCTATTCAATAAGTTATCCTGATACCAGATTTATAATGCCAAGGAGGTGCCGTATCCAATTCATCCAATCCATGGAATGGTACATCAACGTTTCAAAAATACGCAAAGGAGCAAACAATGAAAATCTTTAGACCTGCCAGCAAAAGTCTCATTACTAGGAGCACAGCTACCCGCATCGGATTGATCCTCGCCATCCTCTTCCTGCTCATTGGTGGATTCGGAAGCGCCTCGCTGACTCACGCCGCTCCCGGAATACTCTACGTGGATGGCGCATCCGGAGCTGACAGCGGCAACTGCCAGACCGCGGTCACACCCTGCAAGACGATCAGCTACGCGATCACGCAGGCTGTTGCCACGGATATGATTTACGTTGCCCAAGGGACATATGCCGAAAATCTGGTAGTTAACAGCCAGATCTCTCTGATGGGTAGTTTCGAAGCGGTAGGCTGGACGCGCAATATCGCCCTGAATGTCACCACCCTGGACGGTAGCCAATCTGGGACCGTAGTTGATTTCCAGGCTGGTAGTGATGATGCAGTGCTGGATGGATTCACGATCACCAACGGCAGTGTGAGTGCGGGTGGCATGGGGGGCGGCATCACGATGAACGACGTCAGTCCGATAGTCAAGAATACCCAGGTGATCAGCAATCAAAACACCAATAACGGCGGCGGCATCTACATCAGCGGCGGCGCGCCAACCTTCGAAAACCTCCTGGTCGACAGCAATACTTCCGGCGACTGCTGCGGTGGTGTGCACATCGGCAATAATGCCACCGTAGACCTCAGCGGCTCGACCATTTCCAACAACACTGCCGTTTCTGGTGGCGGTGTGGGTGTTTTCTCCAGTTCAACTGTGACCATCACCAACAGCACCATCAGCGGGAACGATACCGGTATCACCGCCGGTCAAGGTGGCGGCTTGATGGTCAGCGACAGCGGTACGGTCGTCAATCTGGTCGATACAACCCTGGCGGACAACCAGACCGTTTTCCATGGCGGTGCCATCAGCGCGGATGGCGGCACAGTAAACCTGACCAACGCGCTAATCTACGGCAACTCGTCGAGCTCAATGAATGCCAATGTCTTCGCCATCGGGTCCACAGATTTCACCATAATGAACAGCACCATCGCGGACAACAATCCGGGTGGTGCCCAGGCGGTGATTTTGTGGTCTGGCTCGCTGACGATGACCAACAGCATCATGTATAACAATGCCTTCAACCTGCAAGGTGATCCCCCCTGCCCGACCTGCTTCACGGTCACTTATTCCAACATGCAGGGTGGTTATCCGGGAACCGGCAACATCGATGCTGACCCGATGTTCGTCGACGCAGCCAGCCAGGATTACCACCTGCAGTCCTTCTCACCCAGCTGGAACAGCGGCACCGCAGCGGGTGCGCCCAGCGCAGATATCGAGGGCACTCCCCGCGATGCCTCGCCGGACATGGGCGCTTATGAATGGGCCGGGTATCTCAACTACCTGCCGATCGTGTGGAAGGACTACAGCCCGTAAACCATTCGGGAAAGATAAGTTCCCAGCACGATTTCGCACCGCAATCAGCCAGATCAAAATCGAGGATCATAAAAGCCCCTGGAGATCAATCTCCAGGGGCTTCGTATAGGTTGGTTGATCAAAGGGGATGACCAACTACGGAGGCAGGATTACTTCTTGGTATGCACGACGATGCTGCCTCCATGTATCTCCTGGTCCCTTCCATTATCGTAGATCACACCGTTATCCCTCCAGATTCTGATCTGGAAAGTATCAGCCCCATCCTTACCGGTTCCATCCCCCGCCCAAATCATGAACTCATACGCGCCCTGACCGTTTATGGTACCTTCGCCCTTGAACTTGGCTCGCGTACCGCCGTGGTTGACCACCAGCCATTCGTAGCTGCTGGAGTGGAAGTTCAAGTCACCAGCATGGAAAGGGGTAATTTGATTTATGATCACCTGAAACGATTTGGCTGATCCCGATGATACACTTGTAAAAAATAATTTGGAGGTTTGATCATGGCAGATTGGGTAATGGAAATCGCGCGCACGACAGCTTTGGCGGAGAGGTTCGCCGATGAAGGGCGCATGAACCTCAACAAGCTTTTGGAGGCAGCCATCTACTCGCAGATCAGGCGGGCTGCCTGGGAATACCGACCTCCCGTGACCGTCAAAACCATGCAGGCAGAATTGGAGGCCAGCATCCGGTTTCTGGATCAACAAAACACTGACCCAGGATTGCTGGCTGCTCTTGAGAAGGGCAACCAGGGTTTGCTGGAGCAGCACAGTTCCGATTTGCCATTGACAGATGCGGCGGATGTCTTTGTCTGCCGCACTTGCGGCGATATCGCTCTTGAAAAGCCTCCCGATCGCTGCCCTGATTGCGGCTCCTGGACAGGCCGCTTCCGCAAGTTCGTGGCGACGTTCAACATGGATAACCGCGATCCGCTCAACCCGGTCGAGATCATCCAGCTTTTCGCACGCAATGCAGAAGACCTGGCAGGATTGGTGGACGGGCTGTCAGAAGAG
>DATKXE010000313.1:0-17600 GCA_035529195.1 Anaerolineales bacterium | reverse complement strand
CCAACTTTATGTGCACCTGTCGGGAACCACTTGCCCACCAGGGCGATGATTCTGGCCTCTGTCCCAGTCAGGCTTGAAGGGAATTCAATAAAATTCACTCCATCAAACCCACCCCCTGAGAGGATAGGCTCATTCTTCCATGTAATTCGAAACAGATTTTCCGGCTTAAGATCCCATAACCCGATACTCGCCAAAGACTGCTTGATCGAATTTGGGGTCAAAGCAGGGTTCTTCATCTGTGCAAAGGATGGTATTACAATATTCTGTTCCCTTGCACGCGTAATCCCACGTTCACGTGCCTCTTGCTGAATTGTTAAATCAATCATTTCATACCTCTACATTTATGGATAATATTCAGATCTGGAGCAGCCATTAGTCATCCATCTCCTCTGGTGCCTCCAGAACAATATACAAAGGTCTCCCTTTGGCTTCATCATACAAACGTCCGATATACTCGCCCAGGATTCCCAGTGAGATCAATTGAGCGCCTCCCAAGAACAGGACCGCGATCAAGGTAGTCGCCTGACCCAGCAATGGGGTCTGAGTCCCCCACAAGCGGATGGCGATCACAACTGGTATGGACAAGATGCTCAATCCGGCTGCGATGAAGCCAATATAGGTGGCCAATTGGAGCGGGAAATAAGAAAAACTGGTTACCGCATTGATTGCCAGACGGGACATTTTCCTGAAAGGATATTTTGTCTCTCCGATCTGCCTGGCTGCCCGGCGATAAGGTACCCCGGTTTGGCGAAATCCCACCCAGGAAGACATGCCTCGCAGGAAGCGGTGTTTCTCCCGCATTTGGTTCAGGACATTGACCACCATTCGATCCAATAAACGAAAATCTCCAGCATCCAGGGGGATTTTCACATCCGTGATGCTGGATATTAATCGATAAAAAAGTGAGGCAGTAAATAGTTTGAACCAGCTCTCCCCTTCTCGTTCCTCCCTGACCGCATAAACTACCTGGTAACCTTCTTTCCACTTGGCGATCAGATCCAGGATCAATTCCGGTGGATCTTGTAAATCTGAATCGATAATTACCACTGCATCACCGCGGCTGTAATCCAAACCTGCAGTAACCGCGATCTGGTGCCCAAAATTGCGAGCGAAAATTACTGGTTTAACCCTCGGATCCTGACTCGCGTAATTGCGGATCAATTCTGCCGAATCATCAGTTGATCCATCATTAACCAGGATTAATTCCCATGGTTCCCCAGTCGATTCTAATACCTCTTTCAAGCGGCGATACAAATCCGGGAGATTGCCAGATTCGTTGTATATCGGGGCGATGATTGAATAAACAGGTTTCGGCATAATAATTCAGAGCTTAATGAATTTACAACTCGGATAACAACAGAGCAGTGCAAAGTTCTGTGATCAGCTTAGCGCTTTTTCTACGGCACTCAAGGTTGGTTCAATGATCAAAGCTGGCGAAACAGCTGCCATGGCTGCTTTCACATCTTTCAATCCGCTGCCGGTATTAAGCACCAACACCGGAACAGTGCTGTTGATAATTCCCTGGTTGAGCGCTTTTTGGAGACCGGCATAGGCAGCCGCGCCAGCTGGCTCAGCAAAAATGCCGACCCGACCAAGATCAGGGATAGCAGCCATAATCTCCTCATCGCTGACAGTGATGTAGGCGCCATCAGTTTGTCTGGCAGCTCGTACGGCGCGCACGCCATCCCTTGGTAAATCAACCGCTATACTGTCAGCCAATGTATCAGCAGAAACTGGGTGGATTTGCTCATCTCCTGCCAGGTAAGTGTTGGCGATAGCTGCGGAACCCTCAGACTGAACTCCAAATATACGCGGCATCTGTTCAAGCCAACCAATCTCAAGCAAATCCTTAAAACCCTTATGCAGGCCAGAGATGATGTTCCCATCACCAACTGATACAAAAACTGCAAATGGTTCATTAAAGGAGTTAGGATAGATTAACTGCTCCCAAATCTCCAGGGCAGCGGTTTTCTTGCCTTCAAGGGTAAACGGATTGTAACCCGTGTTGCGGCAATACCAACCGAACTCATTGGCAGCCTGAATTGAAAGATCAAAAGCCTGGTCGTAATTTCCATCTACCAGCAAAACTTTCGCTTGATATATTAAGAGTTGTGCGACTTTCGCCGGCGGAGCCGTGCGAGGGGCGAAGATGACTGCTTTTTGATCAACTGCAGCTGCCATTCCTGCTAATGCCGCACCGGCATTCCCGGTTGATGCTGTTACCACCACTTCAGCGCCAATCTCCTTTGCCCGGACAACAACCACTGCACTGGCGCGATCTTTCAGGGAAGCTGTGGGATTACGGCTCTCATCTTTTACCCAAAAGTAAGTTAATCCCAATGCCTGCTTCAATTTTTCTGGTGAATAAATAGGTGTCCATCCGACAGATTTAATCGGTGTCGCAAGATCTGGCTCTTCATGGACTGGGAGCAATGCCAGATAGCGCCATAATGATTCTTCCCGAGAATTGAACAGCGATCCTAAAGATAAATCTTGTTGGAGAGCAGGGTAATCATAAATGATATCAAGATTGCCACCATCATTTGGGCAAACGTAAACTACTTCATCCGGCTGATATTCACTGCTGCACAGCGAGCACCGGTAACCAAGAAATTTATGTTTCACTCTGCTAATTCTCCGGCCTGTGGTTGAACTCCGGCCATCATTAAACCCAACTGCTCGGGGGTAGCCTGCTCGGTGATCACCTCACCCATTATTTCCCCCTCATAAATCACAAGAATACGATCGGATAATGCCAAAACTTCATCTAGATCTTCAGATATTAATAATATTGCAGTTCCTTCAACACGCTGGTCCATTAACACCTGGTGGACATATTCCGTGGCGCCAACATCCAATCCACGTGTGGGTTGGGCAGCCACCACGACTTTCGGTTTTCGGGAAAGCTCTCGAGCAAGTAGCAGCTTCTGAATATTACCGCCCGATAAATTCTTAACCAGTGTATCCTGGGAGGGAGTTTTTACGTTATATTGCTCGATTAATTCCTCAGACTGTCGGGAAATCGCCCGAAAGTTTAAGAATCCACCCCGCGAGAAAGGTTTCTTATTATGGTCCCGCAAGATCAGGTTTTCGGCGACAGTAAATTCTTTGATCATACCGTCTACCATACGTTCTTCAGGAATATAAGATACCCCCTGGGCGATCACTTCTGCAGGAGAACTACCCGTAATATCTTTCTCGCCAACACGAACCGAACCTTTGGTGATTGGTCGCAGGCCATTTATCACCTGAGCCAATTCACGCTGCCCGTTTCCTGACACCCCTGCTACACCCAAAATCTCCCCTTCACGCAGATCAAAGCTGATTCCATGCAAACCAGGTGTGCCAAGATCATTGTCCGTCCAAACATCCCGGAGCGCCAGGTAAGTATTTTTTTGTTCAACAAATTCCTTTTCTGGGTGGGCTTTCAGCTCACGACCGACCATCATCTGTGCAAGTTCGCCCTGGGTTACATCTCCGATTGGAGCCTGACCAGCTACCCGGCCATCTCGTAGAACTGTGACCCGATTGCTGATATCCATCACCTCATGCAGCTTGTGGGAGATAAAAATTAGCGCGTGACCATCATTGACCATTTGCTTCAGGGTTATGAACAGCTCATTGACCTCCTGCGGTGTCAATACGGCGGTTGGTTCATCAAGGATCAGAAGGGCAGCACCCCTGTAAAGCGCTTTGATGATTTCAACCCGCTGCTGCTGACCAACTGCCAGCTGCCAGACATAGGCTCCTGGATCGACTTCTAACCCATAGAGCTCTGCAAGCTGCACCACCCTTGCCGAAACCTTGTCCAGATCTGTCAGTACACCCCGTGAGGATGGCAGCCCTAGAGCCACATTTTCTGCGACAGTCAGGGTCGGAACCAGCATAAAATGCTGGTGGATCATGCCGATCCCGCATTGAATGGCATCATGCGGTGATTCGATCTTCACTTGTTGTCCATCGATGGCGATCTCGCCCTCCTCCGGTTGGTAAAGACCGTAGAGGACGCGCATCAGGGTAGATTTTCCAGCTCCATTCTCGCCCAACAATGCGTGCACTTCACCAGAACGGACATCAAAATCAACTTGATCGTTTGCCAGAACTCCAGGGAACCGTTTCGTGATCCCCCGCATTTCCATGTGGGAGATCCTGGGCTGCCCAGAAGGTAATAAACCCTTATCTTCGACCATAGATTGATTCCGGTAATCTCGTAATTGGGCAGTTATGCGGGGTATAACCCCGCATAACTGCCGTAAAGTCTTCTCTGCTCAAATCAAAACATTATTGTTTTGATCTGAAAAGTCTCTCACTCGCTCGGGCCGGTCATACCCAGTATGAGCTGCGGCAGATACCAAACTTGTTCATCGCTGGCGATACTCCCGGCGGGGACATATTCCGAGCTATCCTGGAGGAAGATCGGTCCAGTCCAGACATTCGCATCCTCGGAAGCAAGGCTGGCAATGAATTCATCCAGTAAAGCCTGATTCTCTGCAGGCATACCAGGGCCATTCACCCATCCAACTGCAGTCTTGCTATTATCGGTCAAATCCTGCCAGTTGGGCGAGTTCCAATCCCAGGATTGAGCCCAGGTGCCGGTGCCTACTTGGGTGACAGTGTCCAGGTAAGATGGACCCCAATTGAAATAAGGTACACCTAAGCAGATCTCTGGTGCGCTCTCACAAGCGCCTTCGAAATCATAAGGAACGGACCATACTGCGACACCTTGCGCAGCACGCTGTCCAGTCACATCGATACCTTCGGTTGTGTCAATGCCGCTCAATACCACGTCCACCCCATTGTCTAAGAAGCTATTCGTCACTTCTGTCGGATCTAGGGTTACGCCGGGGATATTGAACCAGAATCCGATCCAGGTTACGGTGAACTCGAGATCATCCGGGTTCATCCCGCGCACGTTCTCGTAGCAGTACCGGGCACCAAGGTAAGCTGAAGAAGCCAATCGACGGGTTTCATAGTTGATTAATGGTCCCAGATAACCGATTTTGCCGGTTTCAGTCTGCAGCGCAGCTGCACAACCTGCAATGGCCTTCATATCTTCCATGCGTCCCATGATGTTACCCAGGTTAGCAGGTGCCTCTCCGGTGAGCGCGTCGTCACCCGAGATATTGACAAATGTTACATCTGGGTATTTTTCCGCCACGCCGAGCGTGTCTTCCTCAAACTCATCAGAGGTGGTAAAGACCAATGTTGTCCCTTCTGCCACCATATCATCGACTACACCTTCCAATGTGGCTTCCGGTTTGTCAGCAGGATTCAGCGATTCAAAAACAATCATTCGTGAACCTGGGAGCATCTCTTCTACGTAAAGCCCACCTTCATGATGAGCCTGGCTCCAGCCATGGTCGTTCTTGGGACCAACTAGAACCAACCCAAAGGTGACCGGTTCAGCTTCAACCTCGGGTTCTGAAGGAGGAGCTTCACCAATGACAATTGAGCCATCAATGATCCCCTGGACAGTCTCATCAGCCAGGGCTTTCACATCGGCAGGGAGATCATAGGCGTCGTTGTAGTCCATCACCAAGCCGCCGTTAGCCAGCGTCAGGGCAAAAGATTCGCCGCCCAGCTTGCCAGATTTAACGTTGCTGATGATCTCGTCGAGCACAACAGTCCAATCGTAGACCTGGTTGGCCACGACCACGTCAGGTGCCAGGCTGGTTTGGCTGGATTGAGTTCCGTACCAGGCAACACCACTTTCTTCAGCCACACCGATTGCGCCAACGACCATTTGCGCAGTTCCAGTGAGCTGGTCCGCTCCCGCTTGGACATGTGTTTCTGCCGCAGCAGAAGCGAGCGCTACATCACTGAAGGAACCAATGTAACTAACATTGGTATCCACATTCGCATTGGTTGCTGCCGCTCCGGCGCGAAAGCCATCCACATACAGCTTGGCATCACCGGTTTCGATCGGACCGACCACGCCGAGTACCCCGGATTCCGATAAGGAGGCGGCGATCACGCCGTTCACATAACCACCCTCTTCGGAGCGGGCTTCATAAGCGTAGACATTGTTGATACCTTGGTCTACGAATGTGTCAACTGTCGTTCCCCATGCAAAGCTGGTTTCCGGAAAATCTGGAGCCAGCTCTTGCAGTGAACCACCATACTGTGAACCATGCGCGATAACCAGGTTGTATCCCTGGCTGGCATAGTCACGTAATGCCGAGGCGGCATCGTCGACGACGAATACGCCTCCTGAGTAATCGAACTCGAAATTCCCAGAACCCATTTCACTTTTAATAGCATTCAGTGCATCATACATGCTCTGGCTGAATGCCAGGTCATTGATCGCACTCGGCATTACAACAGCTACTCGGAATGGACCTTCTTGCTCTGGCGGTGGTTGTTCTTCACCACCCGCTTCAGTTTCAACGGGTTCTGCTGGTGTTTCCTCGGTGGGAGTTGCTCCACCGCAGGCGCTGACCAGCAGTACGACCAGCAGTACTAAACTTAACCACTTAAAGTTTTTCATTTTCTCCATCCTTTATAAATATTAATATCCCATGCGGGATTGGCAACCTGAATAGAGCTGTTCATATATCTGTTCGGTAGCATCACCTCCTTTCATTTTCGTACTTGGGATTACTTCAAATGATGATAACTAGCCACCACGCTCATAAGGTTTTGTCAGCGCTGAAGGTGGGCGTACACGCTGCACCGCAATGACCAGGGCCAGAATGGTGAGCACGTAGGGCATCATCACCGCGAAATCCGATGGAATAGGGATATTAAGCACCTGGACCCAGAGTTGTAAGGCATTGACCATGCTGAAGATCAAGGCTCCAACCAGGACCCCTACCGGGCGCCAACCACCGAAATAGACCAGGGCCACGGCGATAAACCCGATACCGCTGGTCAAATTCTGCTGAAAAACATTCAATAATGCTATGGAGAGGGACGCGCCTGCTATCCCGGACATGACACCACCAAATATTTGGGTGAAGTATCTCACCCCGCTGACACTCACACCCAATGTATCTGCGGCTTCAGGATTCTCCCCAACCGCGCGAATCTTCAATCCCAGGGTGGTTTTCCCCAAAACAAACCAGGATATCGGCACCATCAGATAGGCGATATAAACCAGTATATTTTGTTGAAACAATATTTCACCAATAATGGGGATATCACTCAAAAAAGGGATATGAAGCGAGGAAAAACCACTGACCGTTTCCACCGAACCCAGGATTTTCTGAAACAGCAGTTCGCTCATCCCGAGTCCAAACAAGTATACTCCAATACCGCTGATTCCCTGTTCCGCCTTGAGGGTGACATTAATGACTGCCACGATCAGACCCATGATCCCCCCCACGATAATGGCAGCTAGGAGACCGTACCAGAGGTTCTCTGTGATGAAGGTCGTGTAGAAAGCCGCAAAAGCACCCAGCAGCATAATACCTTCCACACCCAGATTCAGCACACCGCTCTTTTGTCCAAAAGTCTCTCCGAGGGAGGCAAATAGATAGGGTGTTGCCAGGCGGATGCCTTGGGTCAGGATTCCCACCAACACGGTTGTAGTGAATAGCTCAGCTATCAAGTTGGCACCTCCGCTTCAGAAGATGCGGTCATTTCACTGACAACCTCCGCTTCCTGGCGGCGAGCCAAACGCCGCCGCCAATAATCCGCACTGACAACAAAAACTACCACCAGCCCGTTTAGAGCGATGATAAAGGATGATGGTACCTGCATAACCCGTTGGAGTTTGTTGGCTCCCACGATCAGCGCACCGAAGAGGAAGGAAGCCGGGATTGCCCCTAATGGATGCAGCTGTCCAAAGAGAGCAACAACGATGCCGTTAAATCCTGCGCTGCCTGTGAATCCTGTCGCCGAACCATCGGTAAACATTCTATGATGCAGTCCATAAATCTGAATTGCACCCGCTAACCCACAAAATGCACCACTCAGCAGCAAGGATAAGACGATATGGCGGGGGACATTGATGCCAGCATAACGAGATGCGTTGGGATTGAGACCCACCGCACGTATGCGGTAACCAACGATCGTGCGCCATAAGAATATGAACACCAGGAAAGCAGCAATGATTGCCAATGCTGTTCCTAAATGCAAGCGAGTGGGAACCAGGCGCGGCAGATCAAAGGCCGCGCTTAGCCGAGCTGTCTGTGGAATTCTAGAGGCAGCTTCCAGCTGCACCGGGTCAATCATCGGTTCACTCAGCAGATAGTTCATCCCCTGTACCGCAATGGCGTTCATCATGATCGTACTCAGGATCTCATTGACATTAAAGTACGCCTTCAAAAAACCTGGTATGGCACCCCAGGCTCCGCCGGCGATAAACCCGGTGATTAACGCCAAGGTAATAACCAAATATCCTGGCAAATCAGGAAAGCTGAGACCAATTAATGTCGCACCCAGGGCGCCTAGAATCAGCTGCCCTTCGCCTCCGATGTTGATCACCCCACCCCGGAAGGCAATACAGATTCCCAAGGCAACCAACAATAATGGTGTGGCTTTGACCAGCGTATCAGCTAAAGCATTTGTGCTGCCAAATGCGCCTTCCAATAGAGCGCCATAAGCCTCAACAGGATTGGCGTCAAAAGCCATCAACATGACAGCACCAACTCCCAGTGCTGCTAAGGTAGCCAGGAACGGCAGAAAAATATCAAATGCCCGCCATACTTTGGGATGTTTAGCAAAGTATTCTTGCATAATCTAAGAAACTATTCCTCGACGAAAGTAGACCCTAAAGCTTGCGGGGGGCTGACCCTCAATAGGCGTTGGAGTGGCCGTTGGAGAGATTTAGGTGCAATAGTGACGAGGCGCTCGGTGAAATCACTGGAAACCAGCAGCAGCACTAAAATCATCAATACCCAGGGGATGGCATTGAATGCCACCACTGATACTTCTGGAAATGTCCTCTGTAAGTAAGTTGCCAGAGCCTTGGTGGCTCCAAATAAAAGCGCTCCAAACATGCCCCGGATCGGTGACCAACCTCCAAATATGACGATCGCCAGAGCGATCCAGCCTAAGCCGCGCGTGATACCTTCAGACCAACCGATCTTAATATTCAAAGAATAAGAAGCTCCTGCGATGCCCACCAGGGCACCACCGAGGATAGTGTATAAGTAACGCTGGAAGTTAATTCCGACACCCCTGGCAAAACCAGCTTCTGGGCGGTCCCCCGCACTCCGCAAACGAAGTCCAGGCTGCGTGCGGAAAAGCCAGAACCAGGTCACTGCCACCAAAATAAAGGCGAAATAAACCACTGGATCCTGGTTGAAGAAGATAGGTCCAATAATAGGAATGTCCTTCAACACAGGGATAGGAAGATGCTTGATGATCGGACCCGGGATGCGTGTGTAATTTTGACCCAGGAAAGCACTCAGATCATCTCCCAGGAGGGTCAACACAAAACCGATCGCGTATTGGCTCTGCCTCAGGCGGATGCTGCCAAAGGCAACGATGAAGGCAAAAAAAGCACCGATCCCCATACCTGCTAGAAATCCAAACCAGACATTATCGGTTTCAAAGGCGACTATAAAACCGGTCATGGCGGCCATCAGCATGGTGCCGTCCAAGGATAGGTTGACAATTCCCGCACGCTCAGTCAGGATTTCACCACAGACTGCAATAATCAATGGTGTGGAAACAAGCACAATGGAAGCCAGGGTTAGGATTAATTGACTGCTATCCATCATCATCCTTCTTACGTGAGAAGCCGAGCTTTGCCCAATCACCGAATAAGAGCACAAATAAAACCATCAGCTCGGTAAGTATGCCGCCCAGAGAGGAGTGCAGTTGGGTGCGTAATTGAAGGGTTATGCTCCCATTCAGGACCATAGAAAAGAAAAAAGCGATTGGAGGCACCAGAAATATGCGGTAATTGGACAGCATCACCACCAGTAAGGCCATAAAACCGATCCCGCCTGAAATACTCTGCCGCAGACTATCAAACCAGCTCAAGGTACGGACTGCGCCGCCCAAACCAGCCAGTGCACCACAGAACATCATCGCCAGGATCATCTCCCTTTCGGATGATACTCCTAACAAAAATGCCGAACGTAAATTCTTGCCAATGGCTTTAAGTTTCAATCCCCAGAATGTGCCCTGCAAAGCGATGACCACCAATATAAATGCTATCACGGCCAGGATCAATGACAATGGGCTGAAACGGGAATTTTCGTACAACGGCAGCAGGGCTGCGGGTTGGAATGGTGCCGTACCTCTGAACGTTCCACCCTCTGGAGGTTGCCAGGGACCGGAGATCAAATAATTGGTGAGTATGATGGCAATGCTGTTAAGTGCCAGGCCACTGAAAATTTCATGGACATTCCCCCTGGTTTTAAACACCGCCGATAATGCTGCCCATAGCGCACCGGCTAGCATGGCTGCTACGATCTCGAGGGTTATCAATACCGCAGCTGGGGCATCCAAACTCAAAGCTACCCAGGACGCGGCAAGGGCGCCTACCACAATTTGTCCTTCGATACCGATATTCCACAAGCCAGCTCTGAAAGTGATCAGCAAGCCTGTCGAGGCGAGCAAGAGTGGAATCCAAAACGCCATTACGCTCAGAATTTTCGATTGATCTCCAAATGCGCCCTGGTACATTGCCTGGAAGGCTTCAAGTGGGGCAGCACCGAAGAGAATTAGCAGCAGGGATGTGACAACCAATGCCCCCGCGATCGGAACAGCAGGCCAAACCCATCGCATCCAGCGGTTGGCGTTCATGCCTGGCCTCCGATCAAATGCCCAATTTCATCCACACTGGTATCTTTGGTATCCAGAACACGGGACATGACGCCGCCCGAAAAGACAGCGATGCGATCGCTGCGCTCGAATATTTCATCAAGATCAGCGGACATGAACAGGATCGCAGTGCCTTCCTCCCGGCGAAGATAAAGCTGATCCCAAATCCAATTGGATGAGCGCACATCCAATCCACGTGTAGGGTGTTCGAGCAAGATTAACTTTAGATTATCTCTTAAGAGGGCGAAGAGCAGCCGCTGTTGATTGCCCCCGGATAACTCATCAGCATTCGAGTCAGGTCTGCCAACAATCTGGAACTGTTCTATCTTGGTTTCGGTTTTCGAGTAGAGCTCCTTCCTTTTGACGAAAAAGCTGTGTTTCGGCTTCGCCAGTTCGACATGTTCCTCCAAGGTCAACCCGGCGATCAAACCCTCCTCCAAACGACCTGCAGCGAGGTATCCCATACCCGCGGATTGCATGCGGTGATAAGGCCAACCGCTGACATCCTGATCAGCCAGCAGGATTTTGCCCCGGTCAGGATGGAGTAAACCAGCACAGGCTTGTAAAACCAGACGCTGGCCACTACCTTCCAGACCGGCTAATCCAAAAACCTCACCAGCCCTGACAACCAGATTAATATCCTGAATGGTTAGTCGATAGGTGGGAACCCGTAGATCGACCAGTTCAAGGACCGGTTCTCCCTTATCATATTCCGGTCGTGCACTGCGCTCAGGAATCTGTCCGAACATCATCTCCACCAGTTCTTCATTCGGACAGGGTATATCTGTCTCGCCTACTAATTCCCCTCGCCGTAATACCACGGCATGGTCGCATAATTCCTGAACTTCGTCCAGCTTATGGGAAACCAGGATCAAGGTTTTACCTTCTTCACGCGCCAGCTTGCGCATCGAATCAAATAAGACTTCTTTCTGCTCTGCGCTGATCCCAGTGGTTGGCTCATCGAGGATTAAGACCTGAGCCCCGCCAACCAGCAGACGGGCCAGCTCGAGCTGCTGGCGCTCCCCAAGTGATAAATTGTCAATTGTGGTTTGAAGATCGAGCTGGAAGTCGAAACGGGCAGTCATCTCCTGCAGCTCATGACTGGCAGATTGGTAATTCAGGACGAAACGCCGGTCACGGCCCAACAGATAATTATCTTTTACGCTGAAAGCGGGAACATCCAAAGGATCCTGGTAGAGCATCCCGATTCCCTTGTCTAGAGCATCGGCTGGCGAAGAAAAATTTTGGGTTTGACCGTCGAATATAACCTGCCCTGAATCAGGTGATTGGTATCCTGAAAGGATCTTCATCAGCGTGCTTTTTCCAGCCCCATTTTCGCCTAAGAGTCCATAAATGCGGCCACCTTCAAAGACCAGGTTGATGCCATCATTGGCTTTGACGGGGCCGAAATACTTGCGAATGTCTCGCAGTTCAATGTGCATAGATTTTAGATTAGGCTATTGATTCGACAGGTTTCCATATTTTACCCGTTTCATCCCAATATGGAAACCTATTTTTATATGAAATTAGTCCTTTTTTTGGATTAAACCTCAATCAGTGTACCCGTCTCTCCCTTAAGAGCGCGGCCGATGTTCTCCGGATCAGTGACGATAGCTTGCTTACCACCAGATTCAAGGAACCAGACGATGGCCTTCATCTTTGGTTCCATAGATCCTTTAGCGAAGTGGGTACCTTCCTGTAGGTATTGTTTAAGCTCAGCTAGAGTCATGTGGCTGACCCATTCCTGGTTGGGTTTGCCAAAATTTAAGGCGACTTTTTCAACTGCTGTTGAAATTAGCAGCAGATCAGCCTTCAGCAGTTGGGCTAACAAACTGCTGGCGAAATCTTTGTCGATTACCGCGGCTGTTCCCTGGAATTGGCGATCACCGCTATCAATCACTGGTATTCCGCCACCGCCAACGGCGATTACTACTACACCAGCATCAACAAGAGCTTGGATCGCGGGAAATTCAACCACTTCGACAGGCAGAGGGGAAGCAACCACTCGCCGCCACCCACGACCGGCATCCTCAACCACATTCCAACCCATCTCATCAGCACGATGCTGAGCCTCGTCCTGTTCCATGAAACTACCGATCGGTTTGGAAGGACTTTGAAAAGCCGGATCTTTAGAGTCAACAAGAACTTGAGTAACGACCGTGGCTACCGGCTTATCTACCCCTCGCCTCTGGAGCTCGTTTTGCAGGTTCTGCTGGAGGGAATAACCGATCGCACCCTGGGAATCGGCTCCGCAAACATCGAGCGGCAGCTCATGCATACCTTCGACCTTGTGAGCGATCTCTGAACGCCGCAGGATGAAACCCACCTGCGGTCCATTTCCATGACCGATTGCCACGTCCCATCCCGCCTCAATCATCTCTGCAATATGCTGTGCGGTCTCTTTGGCGGCATCATATTGATCTTCTACTGTCTGGTGCTGCTTATCCTTGATTAATGAGTTGCCGCCTATCGCGACAACGGCGATCTTACGTTCGCTCATCATCTCACCTCATCGTTAAAGCCATGACAGCTTTTTGGGCGTGCATCCGATTCTCGGCTTCGTCATATACGACCGAGTTTGGGCCATCCATGACCCCATCCGTGACTTCCACATTTCGATCTGCCGGCAGAGGATGCATATAAATTGCATCTGGTTTAGCCAGGGCCATCTTGCGTTCATCAGTGATCCAATGCTCGTACTTCTTGATTATTTGGGCTCCTTCGTCAGCGTCCTGTGTTTGCTCCATCGCGCCCCAAGATTTGGCATAAACAATGTCCGCATCCTTGAAGGCTGCTTCCATATCATCCACAACTTCAAAACCAGCCCCAAATTTGCGCGCTTGCTCTTTAGCCTGGTCCATGATTTCTGGCATGAGCTTGAACTCGGGAGGGTGAGCCAGGACGACATCCAAACCAAAGCGCGGCATCTGCAGAACCAGGCTTTGTGGAACTGACATCGGCTTTTGGTACGAAGCCGCATATGCCCATGATACAACCATCTTCTTGCGCCGCAAATCACGGCCCTTCTTTTCTATGATGGTCATCAGGTCTGCCAAGATCTGGAATGGGTGGTAAATCTCACACTGCATATTAAATACAGGTACCCGGGCAGCTTCAGCAACCAGGTTTAAGTACTGGTTGCCGATACCCCATTCCACATGGCGGATGGCGATTCCATCGAAATAACGCCCGAAGATTTCACCAATTTCCTTTTGGGTGTCGCCATGGGATATTTGGGTGGTTTTTGATTCGATAAATGCTGCGTGACCGCCCAGCTGCGCCATTCCAGCCTCAAAAGAACCCCGAGTGCGGGTGCTGGAGAAGAAAAACAGCATTGCCAGCACCTTATCTCGCAGGTAGGCATGTGGTTCTCCCAGCGCACGCTTGCGCTTCAGATCAAATGCCACGTCCAATACTGTTTCAACTTCCTCTTTGCTGAAGTCCAGATCACCAATCAAATCTCGACCGATTAAATCTGTTTGCATTCTATTCTCCTTTATTCTATCGCCCCAAGGGTCAGAGCCAGCAGCGCCATACGTACAACGACACCATTATAGGCTTCGATCCAATATCGAGCATGCCGGGTGTCATCTACATCAGCGGGCAGCTCATCCATCCTCGGCAGAGAATGCAGTATGATCGCGTCCTGTTTAGCCTTTCTCATCAATTCTTTGGTCACCTTATAATTTGCCGGTGTCAGGCCTACATCGCCAGTCCGTTCATCGCGAGATTTCGTGTAATCTGGTTGTACCACGGGCTCCATATAGATCACATCCACATCCTGAATGGCTTCTTCGACATGCTCGATCTCACGGAAATTCAGGTTGAGGTCTGTGATTTCTTTCTTGAAATCATCCGTTAAACTCATTTCTGGCGGAGAAACATAAAAGGCATCGATGTCGAATTGTGTCATGGCATACGAGATGCTGTGCATGGTGCGCATGCGCATATCTCCGATCAACAGGAACTTTAAGCCATCCAGACGACCCTTCTCATTCAGAATGGTGTACAAATCGGTGAGAACTTGTGTTGGGTGTTCACCCCAACCATCGCCGGCATTGATTACGGGGATGCTGGCCCACTTGGCAGCTTCGTGAGGGGCACCTTGCTGAAAATGGCGCATAACGATCGCATTGCCGTAAAATTCCAGCATCCTGACTGTGTCCTTTATCGACTCCTGATAAAAATCCCCCGCACGGGTCATCTTGGCATCGGAAAAACCAAGCACATGACCTCCCAAGCGGTGCATGGCGGCTTCATGAGCCAGCCTGGTGCGGGTACTCGGCTGGTAGAACGCGGTCACCAGGGTTTTATGAGCTAACAGGTCAGTGTTTTGGCGGTCGCGTGCAAAAGGTGCCAAACGATCACCGACTTCGAATATGCGGAAATATTCTTCTCTTCCAAAATCCTTGAGGGATAGAATATCACGTCCATTAAAACTGCGCATTGTTAAATCTCCTTATTTATTGATCTTTTTCTTTGAATTCACCCCAACGAAATCCACGGATGGTTGAGGTGGGCTTCTCTTTTAATTGTGAGTCAATTCCCTGACCACATGAAAACGGAAATAACCCGGTAGAAAATAGCTGTAGGTACAGTCAACAACCATGCCATCTATAGCAAATAAACGCGAGCTGAATTTTAGAATGGCGTCCCCACGCTGGATTTGGAGGGCTCTGGATATGGTTGAATCAGCAGCAACTGCGGCGATCTCACAATGGGAATTCACCAGCTGTGGGTTCCCACGCTCCAACAGTAGATCAAGAACGGAACCGTTGAAATCATCTTGCACTTCATCGGGATTAAGGATATTCTCCGGCAGGATATCCACAAGATAGGCTACTGGTCGTTCCTCTGCCATGATCACACGCGATACAGACAAGATCATACAGCCTGGTTCTAAGGATAATTCACCACACTCCTCTTTAGATGCAGGACGTCGTTCCAGATAAAGTTTTGTTGGCGAAACCTGAAGACCTGTACGTTGGGCCAGGGTGTCAATGGACTCCAGAACCTCCAATCCGGTCTCCAGCACCTGAGTTGGACGCACCACAAACGTACCCACCCCTTGCCGGCGCAGGAGCAGCCCCTGGGTCTCGAAAGTCCGCATCGCTTCCCTTAAAGTTGCCCGGGATACACCTAACTGCTTGGCCAGGTCTGGTTCAGTAGGCAATTGGTCACCTGGATTGGCTGCGGAGATCATCTCCGCCAGGTCATCATGCAGCCGTTGAGATAAAGTTCTTTGATTCAGTCTTGTATTTGCCATGAATATCCTTTAGATCTACTAATCAGTTTTCGAGAACCGGTATAAACTCAAATCTGGTCACATCCACCAAACCTAAATCGGAAATCCTTAATTCTGGGATCACTACCAAAGCTAATAAGCTGAGCTGCATATTGGGATTATTGAGCTGGCTCCCACAGGCTCTGAATCCCGCTAACACGGTTGCAGCTTTCTGGGCAACGACCTCAGCCCGTTCATCCGACATTACTCCAGCAATCGGTAAATCTACCTGGCCGATCACCTCCCCATCCTTTACGACCACTTGCCCGCCTCCCATCTCGGATAGAACTTGGGTGGCTTTTACCATATCAGCTTCATCCGTACCGACAACGATCATGTGATGGCTGTCATGGGCAACAGTGGTTCCGACCGCGCAGGGCATTTTAAATCCAAATCCCTGCACCAGACCAACCTGAACCCCACCGGTGCCCTTATGCCGCTCAACCAGGGCAATTTTGGCGATATCCTGCCCAATATCCGCCAGAACTTCACCAGCAACCAGGGGTACCTTGATTTTCAGATGACGGGTTGTAGCCTGGTTTTCGATCACCCCGATCACATTGGCTGTGATTGTATTGGATAAAGATTGGTTGGAAGTATCCACTGCAACTTTGAAATCTTCGGGGGTCAGATCGCGTCCCAACTTGATCGATGACTTCACCCATTGTGGATAATCATAGCTGGGTAAATCGATGAGAATCTTCCCCTCCTGGGTGAGCTGCCTGCCGCGCGCCACCACCGTATGGATATCCATCTCCGCTAAATTTTCTACCAGCAGAATATCTGCGTATCTCCCAGGGGCGATCATACCCATATCTCGAGCGACGCCGAAATGCTCTGCAGTATTAAGGGTCGCCATCTGGATGGCTGTTATGGGAGGTAATCCCTGGTGAATCGCTTGCTTGACGACCCTATCCATATGCCCTTCATTGACGATTGTTTCAGCATGCGAGTCATCCGTGCACAGCAAGAAATGACGGCTGTCCAGTCCCATTTCAGTGATCGCCCGTACCTGTTGATCGATATCTTTCCAGGCAGATCCATCACGCAAAATAACTTTCATCCCTTGGCGAACGCGCGCCACAGCATCTTTCATCAGTGTACCTTCATGATCATCCTCGGGACCACCGGCTGCGTAGCCATGAAATGGCAGGCCTAAATCTGGTGAAGCATAATGCCCACCGATAACCTTCCCGACTGCCCGGGTAGCTGCCATCTCTGAATGCATGTTCTCATCACCCATGAACACACCATGGAAATTCATCATTTCCCCCAGACCAATTATGCCGTCCCAAGTCATGGCTTCAGCCACCTGCTCAGGTCCAATACTGGCGCCAGGTGTTTCCAATCCTGGTGCGGAAGGAACACAGCAGGGCATCTGCACCCAAACATGGATCGGCTGTCCAGCCGCTTCATCGACCATCAAGCGTACTCCCCGCAAACCAAACACATTAGCGATCTCATGGGGATCGATGAAGATGCCTGTCGTACCGTGAGGGATGACCGCGCGCACAAATTCAGTCACCGTAACCATCCCGGATTCGACATGCATGTGCGCATCTAATAGGCCGGGTACCAGAAATTTTCCTTCTGCTTC
>DATKXE010000312.1:0-5019 GCA_035529195.1 Anaerolineales bacterium | reverse complement strand
CCATCCGCATTTGGATTTTGGAATACTTCTACCAGACAACCTGGACAAGCAGTTCCGGTCACTCTATATGGATTATAAGCAGCGCTGGCAATGATTGGGGGTTGGATAGCATTGTTGGCACCATTGGCCAAATTTATGCCAGCTGGATCGTTGGGGAAGCTATAAAAGGTGAGAGGAGAGCAGTGAAAGGAGTATAATATTCAGTCCTTAAGCCACCGGTTAAAATCGCCTTCTCAGGAGTTGCTTTAGCTATGGAACTTCAATCATCTCCAGCGGCACGCACCCGCTGCGCATGGGTGGGCTCCGATCCCTTATCCATCGAATACCATGACCGGGAGTGGGGTGTTCCGGTTCACGATGATCGCAAATTGTTTGAATTTCTGATCCTGGAAGGGATGCAGGCCGGTTTGAGCTGGATGACAATTCTCCGTAAGCGTGATAATTTCCAGGCTGCTTTTAATGGATTTGATGCGCGCAAGATTGCCCTATACGACCAGGCAAAATTCGATGAACTGATGGATAATCCAGGCATCATCCGCAACCGGCGGAAAATTGAGACCGCCGCTCAGAATGCAAGGGCATTTCTAACGGTTCAAGCTGAATTCGGCAGCTTTGACACCTATATATGGCAGTTTGTTGAAGGGCAGCCGAAGGTAAATGCCTGGAAAACCCTAGGCGAGATTCCCGCCAAAACCGAGCAATCAATTGCCATGAGCAAGGATTTGAAAAATCGCGGTTTTAATTTTGTAGGCCCCACCATCTGTTATGCGCATATGCAAGCAACCGGGATGGTCAATGACCACACAGTTGCTTGCTTCCGCTACCTCGAGTGCCAGAAGGTATAATCACCCACCCAATATGTCCCGGCAAACATTCCCAGGATACAGCAAAGAATGATCAGCCAGTGAAAATCATAAGCGACCTTCATTATGTCGAAATTTGAGCTCGAATTAATATTTCACCCAGTCACCCCTGATCGTTGGGAGGATATGGAGCAGCTATTTGGACCCCGAGGTGCGATCGGCGGCTGCTGGTGCATGTGGTGGCGGATTAAACGAGTCGATTTCGAACAGCACCAGGGGGATGGCAACCATGAGGCGATGTGCTCAATCGTGGAGTCCGGGAAGGTGCCGGGCATTCTGGCCTATTCCAACGGTAAACCTGTGGCCTGGTGTTCCGTCGCCCCCAGGGAGGATTTCCCGGTTCTGGACCGCTCTCCGATCCTAAAACGGGTGGACGATCAACCCGTGTGGTCGATCGTGTGCTTCTTCATTGCTAAAAAATACCGGCACCAGGGGCTGTCATCAAGGATGCTCTCGGCGGCAGTTGAGTACGCTGCTGGGAAGGGGGCGCGCATCATCGAAGGCTACCCGATCACACCCAAGAAGGACCAGGCACCAGATATCTATATTTTTACGGGTTTAGAATCAACTTTTGTGAAAGCAGGTTTTGTGGAAGTCGCCAGGCGATCCAAATCCCGGCCGATCATGCGATATTCACTTGAGAAGTAGAGGTGATAGAATCGTAGAGAGCCGGGTATATGGTCCCGGCTCTCTCTAAGGAGGAGAAGAAGAGAAATCGCCCTTCAGATCATATAATAGCCGTAATTGGTGAATCCTGCTTGACGAGAACCCTACAATTACCCTACGCTAACCCATCAATTTTGCAATTTTGTTGAAAATTGTCATGAATCTTGCGATAAAAACCGAAAATCTGGGTCGTATTTACAAAATTCGAGGCGGAAAGAAGAGCGATCCCAGGGAATTGGTGGCCTTGGATAAGGTTGATATTGAAGTTAAACCCGGAGAGCTGTTCGGTTTGCTGGGACCGAACGGCGCTGGTAAAACCACCCTGATTAAGATCTTGACCACATTACTGGCTCCAACGCGGGGCAAAGCCTGGGTGACCGGGTTGGATGTTGAGCAGGAACCCGGGAAAGTTCGCCCGCGGATCAACATGGTCTCCGGAGGTGAATCCTCCGGATATGGACTGCTCACCGTTCGCGAGAATCTGTGGATGTTCTCCCAGTTTTACGGACTGGAATCCGGAGATGCAAACCGCCGGATAAAAGAACTACTGGATGTGGTGGGTATGGGCGACCGGTTGAATACCAAATCCTCTGATTTGTCGACTGGCTTGCGCCAAAAAATGAACATTGTACGTGGTTTTCTCACCGACCCGCAAGTACTCTTCCTGGATGAACCCACGCTGGGTCTGGATGTAGGCGCCGCCAGGGACGTAAGGGATTTTATCCGCCATTGGGTTGATCTGGATCCTACCCGCGCCTTGCTGCTGACGACACATTACATGGTCGAAGCGGATGAGCTCTGCGACCGGGTAGCGATCATCAATGGAGGCAAGGTGCTGGCTTGCGACACTCCTGCGCGCCTTAAACAAGACCTGCAAAGTGATGCCATTTTCCGTTTAGAGGTCAGTCCGCTGAACGGAAAAGGAGTGCAACCACTTGAATCATTACCCGGTGTCAAACAAATGGTTCACCAGGAAAAGGATGGTCGGGCAGTGCTTGAGTTTGTCCTGGACGAGGAGCAAGTCCTGGGGGCAGTGATCAATAAATTAACAGCCAATGATATCCAGATCCTGAATTTCCAGAAACGTGAGCCAACACTGGAGGATGTTTTTGTTAACCTGGTAGGCCGCAGCATGGCTGAGGTCGAGAGCGGTGGAGATGGGTCCTGATCATGGCTGATAGTTCATCTGCTTTGGGTTCGGTGCATGCGAAAAAAGCTACGGGTATCATACTGAGCTTCAAAACGGTGATCGCGCGCGCTTACCCCCGCGTGATTGGAGCCCAGCGAGAAAAGTCATGGATGTTTTTCGACGTTTTTCTGCCCATGCTGGCAGTTTCCGCCTATGTATTTCTTTACCGGGCGATCGATGCGCCAGAGGAGTACATCGGTTTTGTGGTCGTTGGTGGAGCGATGACTGCTTTCTGGTTGAATGTGCTGTGGAGCATGTCCAGCCAATTGTATTGGGAGAAAGAACAGGGGAATTTGGCTCTGTACATCATGGCACCCAACTCAATGATGGCTATCCTGTTGGGTATGGCATTGGGTGGAATGCTGATGACCGCCCTGCGAGCTGCGGCGATCCTGGTTTTGGGCAGCTGGTTGTTCAAAGTGGAATACCAGGTGGTCAGCTTCTGGCAGCTTTTCGCCGTTTTTCTATTGACCATGGTCGCACTGTACGGGATGGGTATGATGTCGGCTTCGTTCTTCTTGCTTCTCAGCCGGGAAGCCTGGCACCTGGCTAACCTGGCTCAAGAGCCAATTTACCTGGTGTCGGGTTTTTATTTTCCGATCAGCAGTTTTAGTTTCTGGATAGCTGCTGGCGCTTCGATTATTCCGCTCACTTTGGGTTTGGATGCCATGCGCCAGCTGGTTTTTCCTACTGGTCCCGCGCTTGGATTCTTGACCGTGAGAACGGAGATAATTCTGCTGGTAATCCTGAGCGTGATTTTTATAGCTGGTGCCCGCTACCTCCTGGCTCGCCTGGAGGTACTCGCCATTCGCGAAGGAAGGCTGACTGAATCCCGCAGGTAAAGATTGAGTATAGGTTGATGAAAATCTGCATTGGCGTAATAAATTCATGAGCACATCTGAGACAACTTCACCAAAAGGGGCTACAAGAGAGTGGGTGGCTGGGCATGGTTACTGGCGCTCATTCCGCACAGCCACCTGGTTGGGCTGGCAGATCGAATCGAATTGGACCGATCCATTCCTGTTCGCAATATACTCATTTGTCAAACCGATCTCAACCGCGGCCATCCTGGTGATCATGTACGGTATCATCACGCAGGGTGACTTTGAGTCACCAATTTTCACATATATGTATCTGGGGAACGCCTTCTACATTTATGTTGGTGCGGTGATGGCAGGGGTTTCCTGGGCGGTGATCGACGACCGTGAGCACTACAAGACGCTTAAATACATGTATGTGGCTCCGATCCATATCCCCATGTATTTGTTTGGGCGTGGTGTGGCGAAGTTCATTGTCGGATCGATCTCTGTCCTGATCACGCTCGTATTTGGTATGCTATTCTTACATTTAAGAATAGAACTGGCTGCGGTGAACTGGCCGCTCTTTTTCGGTGCCCTGGGGATCGGGGTGATCATGTTGGCCATGATGGGTTTGATCCTGGCCGGGGTGACATTACTAATTGCCCATCACGTGTGGTTCCTGGGAGAGGCAGTAGCTGGCGCGTTGTATTTGTTCAGCGGGGCAATTTTTCCTCTGGAAGTCCTGCCCCCAGCTATTCGCTGGATCGGTTATGTGAACCCGATCACTTACTGGTTGGAATTGATCCGCAGGGCGATAGTGGGTGAGGTTGCGGATGCTTTTCCGACGCTGGCAAATTTGGGCAACGAGCAAATCTTAGGCATACTAATCGGTTTAACCATCATATTCGCAGTACTGGCAAAATTCGTTTTCCGCTGGGCCGAGCATCGCGCCCGGGAACGCGGCCTGATCGATATGGTGACTAATTATTAACCTCCAAACATTCAACTGACCGAACGATTTAGGAAAGGACGATATGGGCGAAAAACAGGAAACTGTATATGTCGGAAAATCAACTGATACGCCACTGGGACCCATTTGGGTAGCGATTTCCGAGCGAGGATTGGTTGCAGTGGATCTGAACGAAGAACCGGAAAATTTGATCGAACAACTACACAAGCTCGGCTACCGCCAGGTGGTGAGTGATCCCAGTAAAACCGCGCAGGCGCTGCAAGAAATCAGCGAGTATTTGCTTGGTGAGCGAAAAGTGTTTGAGATACCGATCGATTGGACAGTGCTGACACCTTATCAAGAGCGAGCTCTGCGAGCCACCTATGAGATTCCCTATGGACAGGTGAGGACTTATGGTGAGATTGCCAGCCAATTGGGCAACCCGCGCGGTGCACGCGCGGTAGGCCGGGCAGAGGCGACCAATCCCATGCCGCTGGTGCTCCCCTGCCACCGGGTGCTCGGGGCAGATGGGGGCTTACATGGTTATGGCGC
>DATKXE010000311.1:0-3462 GCA_035529195.1 Anaerolineales bacterium | reverse complement strand
TGCCAAAGATAATCTGGGATCGGTCAGGGTGCTGGAAAAGTGCGGCTTTAAACCAATCGGCACGGATTAGTGTTATGCGAACGCTCGCGGAGAAGAGATTGAAGAAACAATTTTCTTTCTTCAATAGGAGTATCCTGGGTGATTTGATAAAACTATCGGGAGAATGGTCTGTTAGGTTTCCAGCGAATAAATTACTAGATATTTATTGAAATGGTCTCTGAAATTTTGCATAACGACATGACACCACACAATGTTTCTTTTCGGAAAATGCATGGATGAAATGTGACAATTTATTCTTCACTTTGTTCATCCATCGCTAATGCCGCAGCTTCCTTAAGATCCATCTCAGCACCCTTTGACCAGAGCTGTTCAAAAACCTGGGAGCCAAGGCTTTCTTGGGTTGAGGCGACAAGCATCTTGTGTTCTTTTCGTAACGTTGGAGATGAGCTAATGGTGTCTCCAATATTCTTCTCAACTGCTGCCAGCAGCAGAGCAGCCTGCGCATCATTTCCCATTGAACCGGCAAGTGAAGCGAATCGCTCAATAGTAATGCCTGTGGGGACTTTATTTCCCATTTCAACGTAGCTCAGGAGACTTTGACGTAATAAATCTGCTGCTCGCTCGAACTCACCTTGGCGACGGGCTATCTCTCCGAGATCCCTAATTGCGCCTGAGGCACAATTCTCATCGCCAATCTTCTGCAGAGCTTCGAGGGCATCTAATGAGAGCTGCTTTGCTTGGTCGAGATCATTCCTTTGCAAAGCTATTAGTGCTAATCCCCTAAGAGCATGGGCAGCCATAACCTTATCTTCAACTAAACTGCACTTCTCCAAACTATGCTCATATGCCAATTTGGCTTCTTCGGAGTCACCATTTTGGTACATCGAACCCCCCATGAGGTTAAGTGAATGAGCACTATTCCAAATATCCCCAATTTCCTCGAAATGATCTAATGCTTCTCTTTGCATAGATATACTTTTCTCGATATCATCGTGTATTTCGGCTATTTGACCAAGGTAACGGAGCGACCAGGCTAATCCCCAATCATCATCCAGCTCACCAAAGATCTCAAAGCTCTCTGATAAACGAGCATCGGCTTCTTCAATTTCTTTATAGCCCCAAGTTCCAGCTTGACCTAAAAGGTTGAGGCACCAAGCTGAACCCTCAGAATCCTCCATCTCACGGCAAGTCGTTAGAGATTCCTCAACCAGCTCAGTGGTTCCGGTTAATTTCCCGCGAATTAACTCCAGTCCCCCAGCCCGGTAAATAGCCTTCACTCGGAGCAGAGGATCCGATCCGGTTTTGATATCGAGACTCTGGTTCAACCATATCCATGATTCCTTCCAATATCCACGTATGAACCAGAACCAGCCTAACGCACCGACAAGTTTGAAGGCTAAATCTGGATTTGCTCGATCGATCGAATGCCTCAGTGCCCTGCGGAGATTATCATGCTCAATATCCAACACCTCTAAACTTTCAATCTGGCGTTCATCTCTCAATCCTTTATCCATTTCCTCAGCCAGTTGAACGAAATAATCCAGGTGATCTTGACGTGCTTTCTCAAGCTCCCTTTGCTCGCGAAGTTTGTTAATTCCATATTGTCTCACCGTCTCCAGCATCCGATAGCGAATGGTGTGCTCGAGCGGCTCAACATAAACGAGTGATTTATCGACAAGCTGTGAGATCAGATCAAGAACGGTTCCTTTGGCTTCCTTCTCGAGGTATGCAACTTCTTCCGCTGCTTCTAAAGTCCATCCACCAGAAAAAACAGTCAACCGTCTGAGTAATACTTGTTCTTGATCACTTAGCAGGTCGTAGCTCCAGTCAATTGCGGCTTCTAATGTCTGGTGCCGGGGAAGTGCTGCGCGGGAACCACTGGTTAGCAGCTGGAATCTATCTCCTAAACGATCCGCGATCTGGCTCGGGGTTAATACCTTGATTCTAGCCGCAGCCAGCTCAATGGCTAGTGGAATCCCATCCAGCTGGTGACATATCTGTGCTACCGCGATTTCATTTTCCGAAGTGATTCTAAAATCATGCTGGATTGCGACTGCCCTCTCAATAAACAGATGTACCGCTTCGTAAGTCTCTATGCTTTCTACAAGGCTATGGTCAGGAGGCAGTTCCATTGGCGTGACATTAAAAAGTGTCTCTCCAGGTATCCTTAAATCCTCCCTGCTGGTAGCCAGCAGCTTCACATTAGGACAGCCTTTGAGCAGGGTATCAGCAAATTCCGCGCATGCTTTAACAAGGTGTTCACAGTTGTCGATTACCAGCAGCAAGCTCTTATCCCTCAGAAAGTCAACGAGTACGTCTGTTTCACTGTGCCCATCCCTTGCTTCTTGCGCACTCACACCCAATACAGATGCGACTTGTTGAGGCAGGAATTCAGATTCGGTCAAAGATGCCAGCTCCACCATCCATACGCCATCAGTATATTTGTTAAGCGCGTTATAAGCGGTTTGGGTAGCCAAGCGGGTTTTTCCGATTCCACCGATACCAACTAATGTTAATAATCGGCAATTGGCATCAGCCAACATCTCACCTATTTGGATGAGATCGTCTTGCCTGCCGATAAAGGTGCTGGGTTGGGCGATAAGGTTATGGTTCGTGATTGACGTTTTGGTTCGTATTGGCTCAGGAAATTCAGAAGCTTCCAGATCTAAGATACTCGTCTGCCTTGATTCCAGAAGTTGCAGCAAAGCACTGGCTGAGGGAGGTCTACCATCTGGCTCTTTGCTCAACAGGCTGAGAATCAGGTCATTGAGATGTATTGGAAGATCTGGAGCAACCTCAACTGGGGAGACTACTTCCTCAAACAGGTGTTTGTTGATCACTGCCATAAGCGAATCTGCTGAAAGAGGCAGCTGACCTGTTGTCAGCTCATACATGATGATCCCCAGCGAGTACAGATCTGCCCGACCATCGACCTCTTCCCCTTTTGCGATTTCTGGAGCCAGGTAATTCGCCGTACCTGCGAATTGGGCCTCGCTTGTGAGACGAGTAATATCTGAGCGCGCGATACCGAAATCGACTATTTTAACAATCCCATTCTTTTCGAGCAGTACATTTTCCGGTTTGAGATCTTGGTGGATAACACCTTTATTATGGGCAGCATCCAAGCCTCTGCATATCTGGATGATAATTTTCAATGTATCATCCAGATCGGGGGTTTTTATGTCCCGGAGAGATCCTCCATTCACAAATTCCATTACGAAAAATGGAGAACCTTCGGATTCCCCCACATCATATACAGACACGATATTCGGGTGTCTTAGTTTAGCGATCAATTTCGCTTCGTGGAGCAGTCGATCCCGCTCATTCTTGATGAAGATAATTTGATTTAGCAGCTTGATCGACACATCGCGCTCGAGCTCAAGGTCATGGCCCCTGTAAACTGCACCCATGCCTCCGTGCCCCAGTACTGCATCCAGGCGATAGCGACCATTTATGATTTTA
>DATKXE010000310.1:0-2566 GCA_035529195.1 Anaerolineales bacterium | reverse complement strand
GTTTTGGGAAAGTATTTACCGCACCAGTAAAACTGGGCAGGGTGCTGCAGAAACCACCTTGTGACTTTGACTGCCAAGCAGCAAGCTTTTAATGCCTCCACGGCCTCGAGTTCCCAATATAACGAGATCGATATCATTAATCTCAATTACGCGCAGGATCGTCTCAGCCGGATCGCCGCTTAAAATTTCAGTTTCACAATTACCCGGTATATCACCAATCTCCTGAATGGCTTCAGCGATTAACTTTTCTGCTTTATCTGTCCGTTCCGCGATTGCATGCGATAAATTTGGCTCTCCCAGGTAGCTGGGAACTTCTTCATATGCTGTGATCACCTGCAGTGTGCCACCGGAAAAACGTGCCATATTTCCGGCAGTTTTGCAGCCTTCAACGAATGATCCGAACCATCTACTGCCAGTAATATCTTATTGAACATTGGAAACCTCCTCTATGGGTATTGAATTTATAATCTTACAATGTTGATTGTTGACCAGGTTGTTCAATCTATTCCCGGCGCAGCAAACTCCAGTTCGCACCCCGAGCAATTGAAAGCGCTGTATAAATCGAAAAGGTGATTTGCCAGGAAAGACTGCACCATTAATGAACATGATCGCTATATTACATCCTGTTTGCAAAAAACCCGCTATGCAATGCTTGCTGCGTCTTTCTTTGACGTTCAACCACGAGTCGCTTTATTTAATATGGATGTAGAAACCCTAACAGCTATATTTCCTGGATAGCGAGCTGGTTTTTATTGGAGAAATTACGATCCCGTATAATCTTGAACTGAGTACGTGTACCCATCCGAAATGGGGCTGGTAGCAGCCAGATGCCGTTTTATATACTGCCCACAGTTGCTGCCGATCAGATTCTCTTCAACCTCTCCTATACTTACTATCACCTGATATCCAGCATTTTTAAGTGTTTCAACAATCTCGTAGCCATGATCCGCAATGCTTGGATCAATGTAAGATGAGAGTTGATTTTCCATCGCCTGGTAAGTTGGATTGAGGGGGGTTATCTTGATTAAAAACTTATCTGGATCGAAGTTTTTCAATAGTACGGCCGGATCGACAGGCATATCTTGAGCTAAAGCAAAATTTAAGGTGATCTTGCGATCCCCTGGGCTGTAGAATCGTTCGCCGTATGCTTTCATCTGTGCGAAACTCCATTTCTTAACCGGGATGATTTGATCGCGTAGATCTTCATCTGTCGTATGAATGGAGAATTGAAACTGAAAGTATCCATTGGAATAACGACTAAATTTAATCTCCATCAGCCGTTCTAAGAAATCATCACAACCTTTTGGGGCAACAGTGGAAATTGAAGGCATTAATCCGGGGGCTTTGTAAAGCTCAGGAAGTTCGTCTAACACATTTAATACTTGTGGATTTAATGTCGGTTCACCCATCCGCGCGAATTGGATTTTGAATTGTTTCGCTGGAATTATGCCATCAGGATAGTGTTTTCTGACTAAAAAATCGATTTGAGCGAGGATTTGTTCTTTTGTTGGTTTACCCTGATAGTGACCTCCAGCATCACACATCGAGCATCCTATTGGGCAGCCAAACATGGTAGAAACCAGCAGCACCCATTTATCCTCGCGGGGAATGGGTGGTTGGATGGATTCAACACATTCGATCAATCTATTCTCCCCCATATCAACTACATAAACCATGGCCACATCTTCTCTACCAGTAGAAGCAATAACTTTCACTAATCTTTCTCCTTGAAATGCTTATAAATTTTCATCGCTGTTAATATACCATCTCCGACAGCGATCGCGGTTTGGCGGTATAAACCGTTGACCACATCGCCGACATAATAAAGTTCACCTGAACTCTCCAATTGTATGGCTTTTTTGGCAAACTGACCAGATATGAAATCAAGATTCGGGTCACGTCCAAGCGCGCCAATTAGATAATCCACCTCGAAGGTGTCGGAACCGTTTGTGGTTTTGCATTCCAGCGATATCCTCGCGCCAGGTGCTGCAGAAATCTTGGAAATGTTAGTTTCTGGATGGTATTGGATGCGCGGAATTAATTGTGCTCGTTCCCATAACAATGGTAAGCAGCTGAACTCTTTTCCACGATTGAGGATCCAGATATCGTTATCCCGTCCCAAATTTAGCGCGTAATCGAAGGCCGCGTCTCCCGCACCGACGATGGCAATCTGTTTGCCTCTCACATCCAGCAGCGGGTAAACCTCGTAAAAAACCTGGTTTTGGATCTCAATTGGGAGATCGAAATCCTTGAACGAGCGCGGTTTCGTTCCAGATGCAACGACTGCAATCTGGGAGCGGAGGATTTGTTGTGCAATCGAAAACTGGAATTGATTATTTATGTAATCAAGATTCTCCAGGCGTGCTATTTTGATATTTAAACTATAAGATTGAACTTGTTCCTTAAATAGATCCACCAGCTGAGGTCCGCTGATGCCACCAGGGAAACCCGGATAATTTTCAACCAAATTAGCGTTGTGCAGCAACCCGCCAACCCGCTCTTGTTCAATTAATAAGGGCTGGATCCCATAGCGTTCAAGCTGCAGGGCTGTCGCCAATCCACCCGG
>DATKXE010000309.1:0-4095 GCA_035529195.1 Anaerolineales bacterium | reverse complement strand
GCAGCAGCATCCCAACACCAAAATCAAAACCTTCAAGGATAAAAAAGCCGATATAGAGGATTGCAATCAAAATGAACCAGATGGTATTAAAGTCCATGGCTGTGCTCCAAGAAATTCAAATCCGAAGAATGCTGTCTCATCTGCAGCTGATTAGTTTTGAGTGCCGACGAATGTCAAATCTGCATCCGGCGGTAACTGGGAAGTTTCATCCATTGAAAGGGAAGGTCCTGCTTTTGCATATTTCATCAGCAAAAACACATCAGCAACCATCAAAGCACCGTATAACAGTGTAAACAAGACCAAAGAAGTGATCACCAAACTGCTGGGGACAGTAGGGGAAATTCCTTCCTGGATCTTCATCAATCCAAAGACCACCCAGGGCACTCGTCCAATTTCGGTTAAGATCCAGCCAGCTGAATTCGCCAGGTAAGGCAAGAGTAGGGCAAAGAGAAAGAGCTTCATGCTGGTGGCGTGAGATTCGATGGTGTCCCGCATTGTCAGGAACAATCCGTATAAACCCAACAATAATAAGAGCACTCCGAGACCAATCATGATCCGGAAGGACCAGTAAACAATCGCTACAGGTGGCACGTAATCACCTGGACCGTAAAGCTGTTCGTATTCAACCTGCAGGTTATTAATACCTTTTACTTCCCCATATAACTGGTTGAAGGCGAGCAAGCTCAACATGTTGGGTATGCGGATGGAAAAGACTTCATTGCGAAGGGATAAATCACCAATGGTCAGGATGGAAAGAGAAGCGGGGTCCTCGGTCTCCCATAATGCCTCAGCGGATGCCATTTTCATCGGCTGGGTGGCGACCATATGCTGAGCCTGGCTGTGACCATTTAACGCCACCAAAACGACACCGATAGACCCGATGATTGCAGCAATTTTAAAGGAATGTTTGAAAACCTCTAAATGCTGTTTGCGCAGTAGATGGTAAGCGCTGATCCCCAAGACGAAGAAAGCCGCAGTGACCAGACCGGCTGAAAATGTATGGGGAAACATCACCCAGACTTTGGGATTAAACACAACTGCGGCGAAATTGGTCAGGACTGCGCGACCATTTTCGAGAGTATAACCTACAGGCTGCTGCATGAAGGCGTTGGCGATTAAGATCCATAAAGCCGAGATATTAGAACCGATGGCAACCAGCCAGATCGCTGCTGCATGCATGCCCTTTGAAAGCCGCTGCCAGCCGAAAATCCAAACTCCCAGGAAGACTGATTCTAAGAAGAAAGCCGATAAGGCTTCAATTGCCAGGGGTGCACCAAATATATCGCCAACAAAGCGTGAAAAATCAGCCCAGTTCATACCAAATTGGAATTCTTGTACAATCCCTGTCACGACCCCCATAGCGAAATTTATTATGAATAGTTTCCCCCAGAATTTGGTCATGGTTTTAAATACTTCACGCCCGGTACGAACATAGATGGTCTCCATCAGAGCGACCATGATAGATAATCCCATCGTTAATGGTACAAAGAAGAAGTGATAGATTGTGGTAACTGCAAATTGAAGCCGGGCGAGAATTACAGGATCCATTGGTTTTCTCCTGACTGAGTTCGATATGTGAATAAGTGGAAATCACCAATAAGATGGTATACAAACAAGTAGAGCCTGTCAACCCAGATGATAACATTTATTTGTGATAAATGTCATAATGAAAAAAAACTCAGGTGAAATTGTTAATATCTTCTAGCAATTACAAGTAACTTGATGTGAATAAACTACCCCCAAAAAAGGAAAACACCTGGAAATTCGTGGGACCAGCTAATCAAAGGATTGCTGCCAGAATCCATGCTGGATCCGGTAAACATTTTTAGCGATAATAAATGCATCCGGATCTAAGCGAGTGATGGTCGCATTGATCTCTGCCTCGTATTTGCGCAATACGCTGCAGTACAGGACATCAACCTCGCCATCTTTCCCATGAGCTGAAACCTCAGTTACCGCATATCCCTGGTCCCGCAAGCCTTGGGCTGTTTCGAGGCCGCGATGTGGGCTAACAATTTGCAGATTCGTGTATCCAATTGCCAATCGATTTTCAATCACCATTCCAATTACAACTCCTGTCGCAAAGCCCGTGGCGTAACCAAGGATTTTGGTCCAGTTCCCAAAGTCTGAGATCACCCAGCCAATGGATATAACGTAAGTCAGTGCCTGGAAGAAACCAAAAATCCAGGCAAAGAATTTTCCACCTCGAACTACCATAAAAATTCTCAGGGTAGCAAAGGTCACACCTACCATGCGCAGAACAAAGATGATTAGAGCGGAAGTTAGAAATTCGGGCATGCGGTTATTATGCTCGCCAGAAACCGCGGCGTACCGGGCGTATATCCTCGGAAGTGATGAAAGCCTCCGGGTCCACGTCGTTGACCATTAAACGAATCCGCTGAGTATCCTTGCGGAGAACGCTGCAGTTCAACATGGAGACCATACCATCTTTTCCTCGTGCTGGCACCTCAGTGACTGCATATCCTTCCACCCTTAATTTTTCAGCGATACCTGATCCATGTCCTGAACTGATGACGCGCATGTGAACATGACCAATGGCTAATCGCTTCTCGATCGCCATCCCTACCACAACTCCAGTGGCAAAACCCGCGGCGTAACCGATAATGTTTAATGGGTTGGTGAGATCACTCAGAACGGAAGTGATGGCGATAACATATACCAATGCCTGGAAAAAACCCAGAATCCAGGCGATTGGTTTGCGTCCCCGCATCACGAATAAGACCCGCAGTGTATCCAGGGTCATATCGGTGACGCGTAAGCCGAAAATCAGCCCAGCGCTGAGCCAGACTTGGGGAGATAAGAGTATATCCATAGTGAACTCAATTTTATATATCGGAAGAGATTTGTTTGTTATCGAGAGCTTCAACGTAGAGCTGTTCCACGTATTCTTTTACCATTCTGCGCACACTGAACTGAGGGGCAAGGGTGCGGATGGTTTCTTTTACCATATCTATCCATTCGCCAGGTAATCCATCCGATGTGCGTTTATTATAATAGAGTGGGATGATCTGGTTCTCGAGGATTTCATACAGGCTGATTGCATCCTCTTCATCCTGCTGGTTGGGATTATCGTAGTCTACATCCCCACCAATCGCCCAACCATTTTTTCCATTATATCCTTCACGCCACCAACCATCCAGGACAGAAAAATTCAAAACACCGTTCATGGCAGCTTTCATTCCAGACGTACCCGAGGCTTCGTGCGGTCTCCTGGGTGTATTCAGCCAAACATCAACACCCTGGACAAGATAGCGAGCCAGATTCATGTCATAATCTTCCAGGAATACCAGCCGACCCCCATTCTCTGCCTTTTTCACGGTTCGGTAAACTTCTTGGATTAACATCTTCCCAGCCTCATCTGCAGGGTGGGATTTACCAGCGAATATTATCTGGACTGGCATATTAGGACGGTTGATGATGTCTAATAATCTTCCCATGTCCCTTAAGATTAAATTCGCCCTTTTATAAGTGGCAAACCGGCGTGCAAATCCGATAGTCAAAGCATATGGATCAAGCAGGACACCAGAGGCAACAACCTGAACTGGATGGATACCGCTGTTCAGCCATTGGTCCCGGGCATGTTCCCGCATGTAGTGGACTAATTTCCGTTTCAGGTGGCGGCGCACTCGCCATAATTCAGCATCAGGGATCTTTTCCACAGCATCCCAAACCTGGTTCTTGTCGAGAGAATCCATCCAATTCTCATCCATGTATTCATCAAGCAGATTTCGCAATCGGCGCGCAAGCCAGGATCCAGTGTGGACTCCATTCGTGATATGAGTGATGGGGACATCATCGACCTGTTTATCAGGCCAGAGATGATGCCACATATCCCGAGCGACCTGTCCATGTAATTCAGATACGCCGTTCCTGTATTGTGACAACTCAATCGCAAGAACAGGCATACTGAAGGTGTTTCCCCAAGGATTTGGATTGCGACCTAAGTTGAAAAACTGCTCTCGATCCAATCCCAACTCGGGAAAAAAATTCGAAAAGTATTTATCAATTAACCATTCGGGAAACTCATCATTTCCAGCAGCGACCGGAGTGTGGGTCGTGAAAATACTGGAAGCA
>DATKXE010000308.1:0-2014 GCA_035529195.1 Anaerolineales bacterium | reverse complement strand
CAGGACAAGCGCTGGCAGCCATGAATGAATGGGAATTAGCATCTATTGCTTTTTCCAATGCCACACAGGTCAATCCTGATTATGCTGAGGCCTGGACCTATCTCGGTGAGGCTCTTCAGCAAACTGGTCAAGATGGATTCGAAGAAATGGTTGAGGCATTAAACCTTGATCCGGATTCAGTAGCTGCAAACACGCTGATGGCACTTTACTGGCAGCGTCAGGTGCGCTACGACCTAGCATTAGTATATTTATACGCAGCTGCGCAGCTCGATGAAAAAAACCCCGCGTTACAGGCTGAAATTGGTAACACCCTTGGATTATTGGGAAACATCCCTGCTGCCGAGACTCATTACCAGCGGGCTGTGAACATGGCTCCGAAAGATCCCACTTACTGGCGTTCATTAGCTAAATACTATATTCGCTATGAAATCGATTTGCGGGAAGATGGATTATCTGCAGCCAGACAATCAGTCATACTCTCTCCGCATGATCCGCAATCCCTGGATATTATTGCCCAGATCTATTTACTTCTAGATAGCCCAATCCTCGCACGCCGCTTCCTTGAGCGAGCCTTAGCTGCTGATCGAGAGTATGCCCCGGCTCATTTACATTTCGGGTTGGTCAATATTTTAGAAAGAGATTTCTTAGGAGCATATCAGCATTTCTTAGCTGCAAAGTCCTTCTCCCCACCTGATTCTCCTACAGCAGAACAGGCTGTGCGATTGCTGGAAACCTATTTTCCATGAGGAATGATAAAACAATCTCCTATGCTACAATATCCACTTTCTAATGAAAAAATTGATCAAAGTTAAAAGTATGGCAAGATTCAGTATCATAATCCTTATCACGACCCAGGTAATACTGTTAAGCGCTTGCCAATTATCCTCATTAACGTCAAGTTTTTTTAAGACCCCAGCTGGTGCTGTGTTGTATCAGGATGATTTCTCCGATCCTTCGAGTGGCTGGGAAAACTACTATGATGGCGAAATAGGAACCATGGATTATTTTGATGGCTTCTATCGCATCCAGGTTCTCGGTGATCATCAAATGCTTTCCACCGGACCCGGTTTAAACTTCGATAACACCCGTTTGGATGCAGATATGATTAAGGTGGTCGGACAATCAGATGATATGTTTGGTGTGGTATGCAGAGCAGCTGACCCGGAAAATTACTATTTTTTCGTTATTAGCAGTGATGGCTACTACGGAATTGGGAAGGTGATCGCAGGTGAACAAGCGATGCTCGATTCCCCGGGCTTGCTGCCCAGTGAAATTATCTCGCAAGGAAAGACGAAGAATCATTTGCGTGCTGATTGTATTGCCGAACAGCTCGTACTTTCTGTCAATGGTCAAGAGCTGGCCAGTGTCGATGATTTTGATTTAACTAGTGGGGATGTGGGTATTTTAGCTGCAACATTGATGGATACAGAAAACGTTGTACTATTCGATAATTTCTCGGTTACTAATCCCTGACAATTTGCCTTTATTATCTCCGATCGAAAGAAACAATGAGAATCTATCTTGACTCAATTGGCTGCCGGCTAAATCAAAGTGAAATTGAGAACTACGCGCGCCAATTTCGAGTTGCTGGTCATATACTTGTGTCATCTGCTGATGAAGCAGATTTAGCCGTGATCAACACCTGCACAGTTACAAATGCCGCAGATTCTGATTCAAGAGGAAAAATACGCCAGGCTGTCAGGGCTGGAACAAAGCGTGTTGTGGTTACAGGGTGCTGGACGACCTTGAATCCTGAACAAGCTGAGAAAATGCTGGGAGTATCCCAAGTAATCCACAATAAGGAAAAGGATCACCTGGTTTCAAAATTACTGCAGATCCCAATTGAGAAATTCGAGCTTGAACCTGTAGCGCGGGAATTGATCCCCGGTGCGCGTTTGAGGACACGTGCGTTTATTAAAGTCCAAGATGGCTGCGATAATCACTGCACCTTCTGTGTGACCACAATCGCCCGGGGAGACGGTAAAAGCAGATCTCAAGAAGAAATTCTCGCCGA
>DATKXE010000307.1:0-3472 GCA_035529195.1 Anaerolineales bacterium | reverse complement strand
TTAGCGAACGTCTCATCGGTGAGATAAGCCGCATTCTACGGGAACTCGAACAAACGGCTATCTATGTCACTCATGACCAGGAAGAAGCTTTTACCATCGCCGACCGCGTGGTCTTGATGAAAGAAGGCAAAGTTGAACAGATTGGAACTCCTGAAGAGATTTACAATTATCCAGCTACCAGTTATGCAGCACGCTTTCTTGGATTATCAAATCTGATCCCTGGAACCGTCAAAATTGAAAACAACCAGCCTTTCATCGAATCAGCACTCGGCAGACTACCTTTCTCTGGAGAATTTCGAGGACCAGCAACAATTTTAATTCGACCTGACTCTGCTGTCCTGAACGGGGAAGATGGGCTGATATTACACGGTTCTCTCATTGAAAAGACCTTTCAAGGAAATCTTTGTCAAGTAATCATATCCAGCTGCGGGATTAAACTCAAGTTTTATTTCCTATCAAATACAAAAATCCCCGATATGGGAGACGAAATTCAATTATCTATAAATCAGGATGATGGGATTAATCTAATTTTCGAGTCTGATACTAGCATTCAAGAGGATTGATTTTATTGAGCGGGATATCTTCACGCAGGATATTGAATTGATTCCAATATCATTAGAAAACAGAATAGTGTATATTCACAATCTTTATTCAGATGAAATCAATAACGATCATTAAACAGGATTACTTAGGTTGCGATGTCTGGCAATATTCAGGCAATCTGGTTGAGATCAATGATAAAAGGATCGTTATTGAGGCGTACTTCGATCGAGAAGACACACCACTCGATAAGATAGTTATTCGCCTCGGGGATAAATTTATTGAGACCTATTTTTCAGATCAATGGTTCAACATATTTGAAATTCAAGATCAGCAAAGTGGACGTATCAAGGCATGGTATTGTAATATCGGATATCCAGCTGAAATTTCAAATGATACTGTTGCTTACCGTGATCTTGAGTTGGACTTGTTGATTTATCCGGATGGAACACAAGTAGTACTAGACATGGATGAATTTTACGCCCTACCTCTCACTCAGAAAATTCGCTCTGAAGCCCTACACGCACTAGAGCAACTGAAAGAAAAATTCAAATCCTATGGCAGTCCACAATCCACAAGCGTTTAGCATATATGCAATTAATTTCAGTGTAATTAATGTTCGATGTTATCAATTAATTAAACGTTTAGTAATAATTTATTCCCAGCTGGTAGACAATATCATTGAATATTTGCAGGATAAGATCTCCAATCCAATAATAGAAGATCAAGACTGATGCACAGCAGCAGCAAAAAATCACTAGGACGGCGATCAGCACAATCCACCATACTTTCGACCTTTTGGTTTCCTCTTCTGGGATGATAATTGTATAATCTTCCTGATCAGACATTCGCATCTCCTAAACTATCCTTGAAAACCCAAAAAGAACCCCAGTCAAATCGCTGGTTTCAATTCCTTTCGTTTATTTCGCCGCCAGAAGAGCAAAACAACCAGGGCTGTGAAAAAGATGAACACGAAAGCGATCATGATAGGAATGAAAATCGCAAGGATTGAAAGACCAGTTGCAACGATATCTTCGGCCATACTGACCGGAACATTTCCAGCTCCACCCGTTGTAGCGGTGATCGCGGGACGAACAGCAGCAGATTTAACTGCATGCACCGTCCCGGAAACTAATACACCTGCCCCAAGCGCAAGGACCGGATGGACTTCGGTGATCACATTCGCTGATGCAGCAAATACGATTGCCCCAGCAGCTGGTCTGACAAAAGTTTGAATAGCATCATTGGCATGATTAATCGCTGGTACTTTATCCGCAAAAAATTCGATCAAGGAAAGCACGATTAATAAACCGATGATCCACCAGCTGGATAACACATCCCAGGGTTCATTTAATTGAATTAAATCTGTGAAGCGCGCTGTTAGCGAGATCACCAACAATGGGATATATGCATTTAATCCCGCGCTTGCCGAGAGTCCGAAAGCAGCCATTACACCAGTTAACAACTCCATAATAAACCTCCTGATGCCGCCATCTCTTCATGAATACAAATATTTAAAGATGGAAACCATCCCAAGTGCCAGTAAAGAAATAACGAATAAAATCCAGTAAACCAATCTGAATCAGAGATATGGTCATTCCACCGAGTATTGCATATGTCAATTGGCTAAATTTATTATATCGATTCTCCGCCTTAAATACCATCATTAATACCATTGTATAAACGAGGGTCAATAAGATCAAAACTCCAGCTGCACTGACCAATGCTAACGGGTAGAGAATGATCGGATTACCTAGCAATATTAGTGCATTGAGACCCAGTGCGATTAGAACCATTACTAAAAATGAGCGCACGTCTAATAATGCAGGCCTAGGATCGACCATGTGCCAAACGGTTGCATTGAAGGCTGGGGCTAGAGCAACCGCGATTGCTAGACCCATACCCGTACCTGTCAGCAACCTGAGGGTATTATTCGGTTGATACAAACCCGGAGCATCAGCGAACAAGCTATAGAATGAATTCAATCCATCGATGGCAAATAAGAGCACGAACACTGAAGTTGGCAAAATGATCTTCCAGGATGGCATCCCAATCCGCCTGCGTCCAATTACCCATTGGTAAATCAATCCGACCATCGCTCCAAGATACATCCCACTGCACCTGGCACATAAGGGCAATTGAAGGTCCCCAATGTGGAAAGAACGCAGGTCGATGCGATGACAAACAGCGTATCCGATAGCATCAGCTTTTCCTAAAAGGCCTGGGGGTGTGTTTATCACCCAGGCAAATAAGGTCAAAATGAAGGTAAGGATCACCAGACCCTTCCAATAATGCTTATGGAGAATTAACCTTGCTCTTGCGGTCTGCATAGTGGTGAGATTATAGAGGCTTCCAGATCAAAACACAAGCAGAGTTGGCAAACTTATTCAATTGGAGTATGATTCCTCTTTGAGTTCCAAATCATGGAGGTAATTTCCGGATGAAGAAGTTATCCGTAATGTTAGGGTTAATATTTATCATTTCTGCTTGCTCAAAGGGAGGTCCCAATCAAACTGAGGCCGTAAGCTATCAAGCAACCGCGGTCTCGGCTGCAGCGACTCAACCATTGCCTACTGCCACGAAGTCCCCACCAACAGCGACAGCAACATTAGTACCCACACCAAGCGCAACTCCCCTTTTTCCAGAAGAGGGTTATGGCCCAGATAATTTTCCAAATAATGTTAATCCGCTCACCGGACTATTCGTAGATAATGAACGTTTTCTGGATAAACGCCCGGTCGCGGTAAAAATCAATATTGTTCCCCGTACCTCAACTCGCCCACCTTGGGGGTTGACCGACGCTGATATTGTTTTCGATTATTACCAGAATAATGGCTATACGAGATTTCATACCATTTTTTATGGTCAAGACGCTGAATTAGCGGGTCCGATCCGCTCAGCACGATTTCCGGATCACTTCTTAATTCGCATG
>DATKXE010000306.1:0-2758 GCA_035529195.1 Anaerolineales bacterium | reverse complement strand
GCCAGATAGATTTTTCGGAACAAACTCATGCTTTCCACTTCCACTTCCACTATTTTCCCCATTTCCAGGCCACGTTTGGCAGCTAATCTTGATATGAAAGCCACCCCAATCCCTTCCTCCACGGCTATTTCAATAGCTTCTGCGTTGCCTAAACCCATGGCAACATTGAGCATATCAAAGGATATATCGTGTTCCAATAAACCTTTTTTTAAAACTTCTATAGTTCCCGCGCTCTCCTCCCGCAAAATCATCGGCTCATCTAGCAAATCATCCGGGAAAACTCGCCGGAATTTTGCCCATGGGTGATTTGCCGGTACGATCAAAATCACTTCATCGGTAAAGAAATCTTGGTATTCCAATTCGCGGTGATCGATTCGCCGACTGGAGATACCCAGCGCTACTTCGCCAGAAATCAGCTTCTTAATGATCGAATTACGGCTGGATACCAGAACATTGATCCGCACCAAAGGGAAAATACGCCGATACCTGGCGATCAGACCAGGGAGCAGATATTTCCCGGAAGCCGTTGAACAACCGATTTCAAATTCTCCAACCACCTCTCCCTGCAGCGAGAAAACCGATTCTTCCATCCGCCGGGCAGCCGCGACCAGCTCCCGAGCCATGGGACGCAAAGCTTGTCCGATTTCTGTAAGGTAAATTGAACGTCCCTGGCGTAAAAATAGTTTTGTACCGAAATGCTTCTCCAGGTTGTTGATCGTTTGGCTGATTGCTGGTTGCGAGAGGTGCAGTTGTCTGCCCGCCTGGCTGAAGTTCTTCGTCTCACAGGCAACGAGAAATACCTTTAAATCATTAATATTTGGTAGGTCACTTGGCATCCCGCCTCCAGAATTATTTTTTTCCATCTCTTACCAATCTTTTCCATAAGTAATTCAAATCAATGCTTGTGATAATTCTTACTATTTATTATAGATATTTGCGTTCCAACAGACAATGGATATGTGTCACCTGTAAAGATGACACATATCCCGATCACTTAAGGTCATAATACAAAAAAGGGTGACCAGCAAAATGGTCACCCTTTCCTCACTTCTTTATGATTTAGATTTTCCTATTGGATGAATTTCATTGTCCCTGCATCCATCATGATATCGATGAAGAGCACATCACCTTCACGGATATATGCCACTGCATCATTGAGCAGCTGGATGTACTCATCCGAGAGCGATCCCTCTGGGCACGCTGCCAAAGTCGTGACCATAATCTCGATATCCAGTTGGCTTCCCTTAACAGTATAGGTGCCATTGGCACGATTGCAATCTGCCAGGAGACTGACCTGGTTGTCAGGCATGAATTCTAGAGTGTAATTCCCTGGCATGTTAGGGTGGGTAACGGTATCGTTGTTCTCCAGGAATTCCAACCACATCCAGACATAGCCCACCAAATCCGAAGCCTTGAATTTCAACACTTCCTGTCCAGCTTCATTTTGCATGACCAGCTCATCACCTAATATCCGGTAGCTGACAGCTGATTCCAATGCACCCAAATATGCAGTTTCTTGATCCATTGCACCTTCTGGCTGCTCACAGAACATCATGGTCAAGGGGCCCAACTCAATTGCAATCTTCTCCCCATCCACCTGATATGAGCCGGAGTAGTTGTTGCACCCTGCAGTACCAGACAGGTGATCGTCTTCATCAAAATAGGCAGTGATCTCCGATCCTTCCAGGACAGATACGATGGCTTCATTGCCATTATTGAAATTCTGTAAATACCAGACCGTCTCTGATAACCCGAATGTGCGCCCTTCCAGGTAATCCACCACCCGGCGTCCTTCCGAATCCAATAAGATCAAGCGTTGATCCTCAAACTGATACGAACTCGCCATCTCCAATGCGGCCAGGTAAGCAGTTTCCTGCTCCATGATCCCCTCCGGTTCACCACAAGCCATGCGGGTCGTGATGGCTGGACCGATGGTGATACTCTCACCATCAATTTCATAAGCTGCGGAGTAGTTGTTGCAGCCTGCATTGCCGCTCAACTGACCATCTTCACCAAAGTAGGCGGTTATCTCCGTGGCGAGTATCACTGAAACCACGGCTTCCTTGCCATTGTTATACATCAGCACATTCCATAAGCTTCCAGGTAAGGTGATCGCTTGAGCGACATCAAAGACAAGAATTGTCGCGCCATCGGCATCCGATATGAATAGCTGTTCTCCTTCTATGGCGTAATCCGCCGCACTCCCCATTGCACTCAGGAAGGCGAATTCCTGATCCATTACTCCAGGCGGGTTGCCGCAGAACATCTCGGTCGATGCCAGTGGACCGATGCTGATACTATTTCCTTCTACCTGGTACCCACCAAAATAGCCATTGCAGCTTGCCTTGCCGTTCACCTGGCCATCTTTAAAATACGCAGAAGTGTACGTCCCGGCTAATGGCTCGACCATTTCCCCTTCCTGGTTGAGGTAGGAATTCAATAACCAATCCGTGCCCTCTAATTGAACAGTATCCGAATCAGCAACCGGTTCCTTGCTTTCCACGCTGACCAGGGTCCACTTGATCGATGAAGCATCCGCAGGTGGGTCTTCCACCTGTTCTTCGCTGATGATCAGCTGGTATTCAAAACCCTCTTCATACTCAAAACCTTCGATCTGGTCGTAGAATAGGATGTATTCATCCTCCGGATTCTCTTTTACCTGCATGCATTTTTGCGGAGCAACGCCAACACAATCGACCAGCTCCGGACCTACATAAATGGTTTTTTGTTCGCCTTCAGCAGCAATAGGTACAGGCTG
>DATKXE010000305.1:0-8211 GCA_035529195.1 Anaerolineales bacterium | reverse complement strand
TCGGACGTTTGTATGATGAAGCCAAAGGGAGACCCTTGTATATTGTTCTGGAGGCGCCAGAGGAGATGGATGACTAATGGCTGCTCCAGATCTGAATATTATCCATAAATGTAGAGGTATGAAATGATCGATTTAACAATTCAGCAAGAGGCACGTCAACGTGGGATTACGCGTGCAAGGGAACAGAATATAGTAATACCATCCTTTGCACAGATGAAGAACCCTGCTTTGATCCCAGATTCGATCAAACAGTCTTTGGCGAGTATCGGGTTATGGGATCTTAAGCCGGAAAACCTGTTTCGAATTACTTGGAAGAATGAGCCTATCCTCTCAGGAGGTGGGTTTGATGGCGTGAATTTCATTGAATTCCCTTCAAGCCTGACTGGGACAGAGGCCAGAATCATTGCCCTGGTGGGCAAGTGGTTCCCGACAGGTGCACATAAAGTTGGCGCAGCATTCGGATGCCTAGTGCCTCGTCTAGTTACTGGACAATTTGATCCGACAACCCAAAAAGCTGTTTGGCCATCAACCGGGAATTACTGTCGGGGTGGTGCCTATGACTCCGCTTTGCTTTCCTGCCAATCGATTGCTATCTTGCCTGAGGGGATGAGTCAAGAGAGATTTGATTGGTTGGCAGAAATTGCTGGAGAAGTAATTGCGACCCCAGGCAGTGAATCAAATGTAAAAGAGATATTTGATAAATGCTGGGAATTACGAGCGTCAGGTGAGGAATTGATGATCTTCAACCAATTTGACGAGTTCGGTAATTATCTCTGGCATTATGACGTCACAGGTCACGCCATGGAGGAAGTCCTGCAAAAGGTGATGGGATCAAAGGATAACTACCGCGGCATGGCTTCAGCAACCGGATCCGCAGGGACGATCGCCAGCGGGGATTATTTGAAGCAGGCCTTCCCGGGCAGCAAAATCGTCGCCAGCGAAGCTTTACAATGTCCAACTTTGCTGGAAAATGGGTTCGGCTCACACCGCATCGAAGGCATTGGCGATAAGCATGTGCCCTGGGTACACAATGTAAAGAACACAGACCTGGTTGTGGCTATTGATGATAACGCAGTGGTGAATCTGGCACGTTTGTTCAATGAACCTGCCGGTCGCGCTTATCTGGTCTCCCAAGGCGTACCTGAGCAGTTCGTTCAACAGCTCGATTTACTTGGTTTTTCAGGCATTTCAAACATGCTTTCGGCGATCAAATTTGCGAAATATTATGAACTGGGTGACAATGATATCGTATTAACGATACTTACTGATTCAATGGAGCTTTACGGCAGTCGACTAACCGAAATGCATGCGGAGTATGGCGAATACAATAAGATAAATGCAGCTGCCGATTATGCCAGATACCTCCAAGGTGTTACCACAGATAATCTGATCGAGCTCAGTTATATTGAACGCCGCAGAATCCACAATTTGAAGTACTTCACCTGGGTTGAGCAGCAAGGAAAAACCTACGAGGAAATCATGGCCCAGTGGTATCAGCAAGATTATTGGACCAATATTCAGAATCAGGTGGCAGAAATTGATGCCGTGATTGACGAATACAATGCTGAGGTTGGTTTGATTTAACCCAGTTTAGAGATTAACAGAACTGAATTGTTCTTGCTGTCTGATCTCTGTCAGCTTCCGAAGGAGGTAGTTGCATGGGATTATCACTAACTCCTGCCTCGCTGGTCCTGGTTGCTGTGATAACTGAGCCGCGCGATCTTGAAATCGCCCGGATATTCGGTTGGTACCGAATACCTTTAAGAACTGCCCCTAAAGTAATCGCGGTCGATTATTTGGCTTTTTACCAAACAAAAGCCTTTAAGGAGCAAAAATGGCGTATACAATTTGTCGCTCCGGTGAGAGGCCATGAGCTAACCACGCGAGATCAGCTGCTGCGTGATGAGCCTAATCACCCTCGAGCCAAAGATGAATACTACAAAATTCAGATTGGTCCGTTGGAACAATTGCCAGAGCCTATCCTGGCACAAAAGTGGCGCAGAATAACATTCTTGTATACCACCGGGGAATACCTGCTCAACGCTCGAACAATCAATGACCTTGTGGTTCACTCCGAGGAACGCCAAGTTTTATGGAAAGCTTTGCGGGATAGATTGACACACAAAGAAGAATACAAGACAATGTCAGGCGAAGATGAAATCCTTGATGACGAGGTTATCGCTCTGCTGCTTGGAATCGATGGTATACAGGAACAACTCTGAAACAAAGTTGAGGTTGTTGTTCGGAGATGCATATGAGAAGAATTATTAAATCTGGAACTTTGATTACTGCTTCAGAGATCTTCAAGGCAGATATACTAATCGATGGCGAGGTGATCGTTTCGATCGCGGAAAAAATCGAGCTACCGGATGTGGAGATCGTAGATGCCGCAGGCAAATTGATCATGCCAGGTGGGATAGATCCACATACCCATTTAGATTTACCCATGTTTGATACGGTTTCCTCTGATGATCACTACACGGGGCACAAGGCGGCTGCTTTTGGGGGCACAACCACGGTTATGGATTTCGTTCCCCAGGATTTTGAGACTCTGCGGCAATCAGTTGATGTCTGGCATACAAAAGCTGCACAAAAAGCCGCCATCGATTTTGGTTTTCACATGAATATCACTCACTTGGATGAGCAAGTTGAACAAGAAATCCCACAATTGCTGGATTTAGGAATTACCACTTTGAAAGTGTTCATGGCCTATAATGGGCGCCTCCGGCTGCAGGACATGGATATCTTTCGTGTCTTACGGATTGCTGAGCAGCACGGGATGCTGACGATGCTGCACGCTGAAAATGGGGATGTGATCGATATCCTTGTGGAGGAAGCACTCGCAGCTGGCCATACCTCTCCGCAATGGCACGCCCAAACCCGACCAGGTTGGGGAGGCGTAGAAGCGGTCTTACGAGGGGCAGCTCTGGCAGAACAAGCAGGAGCAGCTCTCTATGTTGTCCATGTTAACCAGGTTGGAGAAGTGGAGCAGCTGCGCTACGCCCGTGAGCGAGGGATCCGTGTCCTTGGTGAAACCTGTCCGCCATATCTGTTCTTTACGGAGCAGCACTTAAGCCGGCCAGATGGTGCTAAATGGATTTGTTCTCCTCCAATGCGTACTCAAGCCGATAACCAGGGTCTTTGGAAAGGATTAGCAGATGGGTCTTTGCAAACGATTGGCACAGATCACTGCCCGTTCTTCTATGATGGGACACAACCGATTAATTATGAAGGAGAAATGATCGCCATCCCAGGAAAAGAGCTCGGCAAAGATGATTTCACAAAAATCCCCAATGGCCTCCCAGGTGTTGGGGATCGCCTGCCGGTCCTATGGACTTATGGAGTCGGTGCGGGACGAATCACAGCAAACCAATTTGTTGCATTGACCAGCACGAATGCAGCTAAGATTTTCGGAATATATCCGAAGAAAGGGTCATTGGTTCCAGGAGCTGATGCGGATATCGTCATTTGGGACCCTGAGCGCAGGTTAACTTATGGCTTAAGCCATGCTCACCACCGTACAGATTACAACCTATTTGAGAATTGGGAACTGGTTGGTTATCCTGAAAAAGTCTTCCTGCGAGGTGAGTTGATTGTAGATGGAGAACATTGGCTCGGAAAACCTGGTGGGGGGCGATTTCTGCACCGGGAACCAAATGGGCTTATATTATAGTTACCGATCACACCATTGAATTCGAATTAGTCGCATGTTTATCCTGATCTCCATCACATTACTGGTTCTGGCGGCATTTGGTATGCTCGTCCTTCGCCTATTGCGACCCAGCTTTGGTTATCACTGGCTGATCGCGGCGGGTGGGGTTTTCGCGGCTTGGCTGATGATCCTATTTAGCGAGACCTCAATCCCAGATAGCCTGCAGTTAATATCCTGGGGACCCAAAACAACGTATCCGAATTCAATCATCATGATCGTCGACCGGATTTCATGGCCTTTTGCTGTTGCATTAGGGACACTGCTGCTGGCAACAGTGCTCAGTGATGTAATTAGAGCGTACGAGATCAATTGGTCAAATTGGGCAAGCAGCCTGGTTGTAATCGCAATTGGGTTGGTGGGTATATTTTCTGGAAACCTTTTGACCTTCATAATAATTTGGACAGCATTCGATTTTGTTGTGCTGTTAATCCTCTTACTACAATTGGAATCCGAAATATTTCGCCGCAGGGCAGTTTGGGTTTTCTTCATTCATTTACTTGGTACGACATGTTTATTAATCGCAGGTGTAATTTCTGTCAGTGATAACAATTCCTTACTTCTCCAGCAAGTTTCCCCAAGGGCGATCATATTTGTTGTCCTTGCTGCGGGGTTTCGCTTCGGGGCGCTGCCCTTGGGCTCACAGATGCTTGAAGATCAAACCAGCCGCCGAAGTTTTGGAACAATAAGGACCTTGGCTTCAATGGCAATCGTGATAGTTTTTCTTGTGCGCGTCGCACCTGCATTAGAGAATGTTGAGCTTCCTGGATATCTGTGGCTGGGATTATTTAGTTTGGCTGGATTGATAGCATTGCTATATAGTATTGCATGGTTATTTGCCAAAGATGATTTAGAGGGTCGTCAGGCTTGGATTGTGGGATTGGGTTTTATTATTATCGCCTCTACGCTGCGTTCAGAAGTTAATGCAAGTTTATCCTGGGGTTTGGCTGCGATTTTTTCAGGTGGCTTGATTTTCCTCGCCTCTGTCCGCGAAAAGTTTTCTATGTGGATCACCCTCATAGGTCTTGTAGGAATCTGCACATTGCCATTCACTCCCACCTGGGCTGGGTTAGCATTATTTGCTGCCCCTTTCAACATTTCCTTGATTCTGTATTTGTTGGCGATCATATTCACAATATGGGGTTTTGCGCGCCTTGCTGCCCAGCTGAAACCAGGACCTTCGGGCCTTGAGCGTTGGATCAAAGTGGTTTACCCGATAGGTCTTCTCTTGCTCCCCCTCACCCATATTGGTCTTGGATGGATATATAAACCGGAGATCGGAGATGTTCCACTATTGGGTTGGATTATGGGACCATTAATCTGCGTTCTTGCAGCACTTGGATTTATTTGGCCACGACGAGGCGGAATGGTCCCACAAGATAAAGTACGCGTAATATCATCTATGCTCAACTTCAAATGGTTAAAGCCAATATTGGCACCCATTCTTATCCAACTGACCCGATTCATAAATTTTGTCTCGAGTATTTTTGAAGGTGAAGGGGGTTTCCTGTGGGTCATGTTATCAATTGTGCTCTTCCTGGCGATATTACTATTTAGTATTGGCAGTTAAATAATGATTTTTGATTTTCTTGCTTTACCTGTAGTGATCCTAGCATCCATAACAGCTGCTGTTTTATTGGTTAGCTGGGATTGGCGGATAAGTATGGTTAGCCTAACTGTCCAATATGCCTGTGTTTTCGTCCTGGTTTCCTTCAGCTGGCCTTTAGAAACTGCTGCTGTAAAATTAGTTGCAGGCTGGATGGCATGCGCAGTCTTAGGTCTGGCGTTAAAAAACTTACCTAAAGAAATAACTCGCCAAAAACCAATAGCATTATCTGATATTATTTTTCGATTAATCGCTGCGATATTGGCAGGCTTATTTGCATACACGGGTGGTTCGAAAGTAGTTGAGTGGTTTCCTGTGATTTCAATTGAGCAAGCTTATGGCGCCCTGATCCTGATCACTCTGGGATTGATCCATCTCGGATTGACGATGCAATCTTTAAGGGTTGTTATGGGATTGTTGACAGTATTAAGTGGATTTGGAATCATCTATGCCGCCGTCGAAAGTTCCATTCTGGTAACCGGATTGCTTACAATCATCACCTTAGGCTTATCTATTGTGGGGGCTTATCTGCTGACCGCTCCAACTTTGGAGGAGGCGAGTTGAATTCCACCTACATCTGGATCGTTTTCCCCGGCATCATGGCAGTGATTCTGTTGCTGCTCATGAGGTGGAAATCCCTGGTTGCGATCTTAGCTGCGGCGACATCAGTATTTCTGGCAGTGTTGGCTGCATGGTTGCCTGCGCAAGAGCAACTGGTTTTGTGGCGGTGGGTGCTCCCCTTTTCAGATACATTTATCATCTTCGGCAGGCGCATGGTGTTATCTGCAGGAGACCGCCCTGCATTGATCGTCATCTACCTGACAGCCGCGCTTTGGTTCGGTGCGGTACCAATCGCCCGTCCCACCAGATTATTTGTCCCCTTAGGGTTGGCTATTGTAGCTTTGTTTACAGCGGCTATCGCGGTGGAACCATTTCTCTTTGCAGCGGTAATTATTGAAATCGCGGTCCTAATAAGCATTCCTTTCTTATCTCCACCTGGAAAACGGTCAGGCCGTGGTGTTTTACGCTATCTTTCCTTTCAGACTTTGGGCATGCCTTTCATCTTAATCTCTGGTTTTCTATTTACTGGATTTGAGGTCGGCCCTGGCGCTCCAGAATTTGTAGCGATTGCGATAGCCTTACTTGCAATAGGATTCGCATTATTGCTAGCGGTATTCCCGTTTCACACCTGGGTTCCTATGTTGGCTGAGGAATCCCATCCCTACCCAACTGCTTTTATTTTCCTGCTACTTCCAATCGCTGTATTAATTTTGGGCCTTGGTTTCTTGGATAGTTTTGTTTGGATGAAAGATAACCCTAACACTATTCTATTGATTCAAGTTATCGGGGCAGTTATGGTTGTTACGGCAGGTATTTGGGCTGCGGTTGAGAGAAATCTTTCCCGAATGATTGGATATGCAGTAATTTTAGATATTGGCTTTTCACTCCTGGCGATTGGTTTGGCAATGGGAAATGATTCTGCCAGGTACCGGGTTTTATTTTTTGCAGGGCTGGTACCGCGTGGATTAAGTCTTGGTGTATTTGCATTAGCTTTATCAGCTTTAATTGGCAGGATCCCCAGCTTTGATATCGACAATCTTCGAGGGCTGGGAAAAAAGTATCCCATGATCTCGACCAGCATCGTTGTTTCCCTTTTTTGCCTGGCGGGGATGCCGTTATTAGCAAGCTTTCCTCTCAAACTGGGGGTGATAGAAGGTTTATCATCAAGTTTCCCGGCGATTTCTCTATGGGTTATCTTGGGATCCTTTGGATTGGTAATAGGCGTTATCCGCATGCTGATTTCTATGGTTTCAGATGGAAGTGATATTGAAGATGGAATCCCAGAACCGAGACTCTTGATCATCTTCCTTGCAATTGGTGTTGGATTACTATTACTGATCGGATTACTGCCCAACCTATTTCTGCAGTTGAGTACGAGTTTTCCAGCGGCATTTGGAGCACTGGTAATCAGCTTAATGCTATAATTCGCAAACCCTCAAGACTACAATTCCATATTGGGATTTTTCAAATGGAGGCCAGACATGGAGTTTGACCAGGTTCTTAAACAGCTAGATTGGTTAAATGATGAGCGACGTAAGGATAAAGACATCATTGCGAAGCAAGTAGAGCGCGTTACTGCCATGGAGGGCAGTATTTCAGCAGCAAACCAGCAGATCAAGGATCTCAATAGTGAGATTATCCGTTTGTCAGCAGTTGTGGGTCGCATGGATGATTTTGATTCTGCATTGCTAAACCAACGCATCGAAATCAATCAGCAAGTTGAAGAACTAGATAAGCAAACCAAGAAGCGTGAAGAAGAAATGGAAAAAGTGCGCCGGGTCGAAATGCGTTCAGTTGATTCCAGTATTCTTGAGACACGCAAAGAGCTGGAGGCATTTTCTGGCATCAACCGCAGTTTAATAGCACGGGTGGATGAGGAAGCGAGATTGGCACAGCTGATCGATGAAATGCGGGTAAAAGTTCAAGATTTGCAGCGCAGTGAAGAAGAGTATACCCGCACATATCGCCAAATTGAAGATGGTCGCCGCCAAGATTCAAAGCGTCTGGTTGATCTGCAAGGTGAAGTATCTGCATTAAGGAAAAGGAGCGATGAGCAAAGAGGTCAGTTGGAAGTGATCTCCTCAAACATGCGAAAAGCTGAGGGACGCCTGACAGAAGCTCTGGCCCAAGATTCTGAACGTCAGGAAGCTCAGAATGCATTCATTGAAAAACAAGCCATGCAGCAAGTGGAATTTGACCGTACATGGAAGGTTTGGCAGGTGCAAATCGAAAAAATTGACCGCCAATCCAGTGATGTTGAGAACCAGTTCCAGTCCCTGGATAGCACCCATAATGAAGTAAAGAGAGTTAAAGGTTCTATTGAGGAACTCCAAGC
>DATKXE010000304.1:0-9319 GCA_035529195.1 Anaerolineales bacterium | reverse complement strand
GGGTGATGATCGTGGCTACTTATAGAGAAATTGATCTGGATGAGGCACGTCCCTTCCACGAGGTGCTTCACGACCTCGATCGCGAAGGCTTGGCGAGGCGCTTGAGACTGAACCGTTTGAACCGGAAGGATTCAGGTGAGCTGCTGGCGATCCTGTTCGCTGAAGGAATAACCCCAGAGTTACTGGATGGCATTTACCGTGAAACCGAAGGCAATCCCTTCTTCATCGAGGAAGTGTGCAAAGCATTGGTGGACAGCGGCAAGTTCTATTTTGAAAATGGTCAGTGGCACCGCCCCAGTATTGAGGAGCTTGGCATTCCGCGCAGTGTGAAGGTAGCGGTCTTAACCAGGGTAAACAAGTTGCCTGAGGATCACCAGGAAATCCTTTATCAGGCCGCAGTCCTGGGACGCGAGTATGACCTAGATATTGTGACCAGAGCCAGCGAGGTTGATGAAGACACTTTGCTCGATGCACTTGAGAGCGCTGAGCGGTCCCAATTAATCGAAGAGAAACGCTCGAATGGCAAAGTAAGTTTAGCTTTTGTGCACGCCTTGGTCCCTTCTACGTTACTCGAGGATCTGCGGACAGTTAAACGTCGCAGAATGCACAATCGGGCTGCTATGGCCATTGAAAACTATTGTCCTGACGATTTCGAAACCCTGGCCTTTCATTACCTTCAGGCTGGTAAGGTGGAGGTAGGGGTCAAGTATCTTCTCAAAGCCGGAGACAGGGCACGCGGCTTGTATGCCCACCAGGAAGCGATTGACCACTATGAACAGGCGATCGAATTATTACAAGTGCAGGGCAATATTGAAGATACTGCTCGTACACTGATGAAATTAGGCTTGACCTATCATAACGCCTTTGAATTTGACAAGTCACGCCGAGCTTATGAGCGGGGGTTTGTTACCTGGCAGCAAGCTGGGACCTCCAGAGATCGACTGCCTCCCGCCCCGCATGCGTTAAGGGTGGTATATGATGATCCCCCCACGCTCGATCCAGGCCGATGCTTTGATCTTTCTTCGATTTCAATAATCTTGCAGCTCTTCTCGGGATTAGTGGAGTTAAGCCCGGATTTGAGCGTGATGCCGGACATCGCTCGTAATTGGGAGGTGCTGGAAGGTGGACGTAAATACATCTTCCATTTGCGCGACGATGTGTACTGGAGTGATGGCGTACCTGTCACCGCGAGGGATTTTAAATATGCCTGGCTGCGAGTTCTGGATCCAGCTTCGCATCCCTACCCTGCAAGCTTACTTGCCGATCTTAAAGGCGCTGGAGATTTTTACCAAGGTGAACTCCAGGACTCAGACTATCTCGGTGTGCGAGTGGTCGATGACCTAACCTTGGAGGTAGAACTAGAAGAACCAAGCAGCTATTTCCTGCAGATCTTGACAAACGTGGTTGCTTTCCCAGTTCCCCAGCATGTAGTGGAATTACATGGAGAGGCGTGGACTGACTCAAAAAACCTGGTGACCAATGGCCCCTTTAAATTAGTAGATTATACGCCGAAGAATTCGGCAAAATTTGAACGCAACCCAGCCTACCATGGTGTCTTCAATGGCAACCTGGAGCAGGTGGTTGTTCAATTTTCGGCTCAACAGAGGGGAAATCTCTTGCCAATGTACAAGGTGGAAACTCTTGATGTCATAAATTTAGAAGACCTACCTCCTGTAGAGGCAGATCGGGCTCGCCAATTGTATGCAGAGGATTATGTCTCTGGTCCCACATTGAGCTGTTATTATGTTGGCTTTAATGCAAATAAATCACCCCTGGATGACATACGAATACGTCAAGCTCTCACCCTGGCGATCTCCCGAGAGAGGTTGGCCAGTATCATACATCGAGGGCTGTTTTTCCCAGCCACAGGCGGTCTGGTGCCGCCTGGAATGCCAGGATACTCATCTGATATCGCCCTCCCTTATGATCCCGAGCGAGCGCGTGCGCTCTTGGAAGAAGCTGGTTATCCCCCAGGGCAAGTTTTCCAAGAATTGGAGTGTTTAGCACCAGATAACCCATTCAAACGAACATTAGCTGATTACTTGACAGGACAATGGTCAGAGGTCCTAGGGATCGACATAACCTTCGAGGTTGTAGAATGGGGGAGCTTTCTTGATTTGATAGATTCGAAAAGACAGAATATGTGGCTGGCGGGGTATATTGTCGATTACCCCGATCCGGACAGCATTTTTCGGGTTGGTGATTTTAACAGGAACTGTGGGTGGCAAAACGAAAGCTACTTGAAGCTGGTTGAAGAGGCAAGGGGAGTGATGGACCAGGAAGCAAGGATGAAAATGTACCATAAGGCTGATAGGATCGCTGTGGAGGAGGTTCCTATCATACCCTTGTTGTATGGGCGTTTCCATCTGCTTATAAAATCATGGGTTAAAAATCTGATCTTCTCGCCTGTAAATCCTCCCATTTGGAAATGCATCATCATCGAGCCGCACAAAGAATACAGTCAAGATAGCAATGATGAATGAACCATCAGGAAAATTATCATTTGAAATCCACCAAAATAATGGAACATGGAAATATATATCTGCATTGTCTAAATTAGGGGTACCAAAAGAACTCCCAGGGAGCGAAAGATGAACTCTTTATACGAATGGATCAGGTTTCTGCATATGGTAGCGGCGATCTCCTTCATGGTGTCCCACGGTACATCGATCGCCATCTCCTTTCGCTTAAAAAAAGAAGAGGATGTGGAGCGCATCAAGACCATGCTGGATATATCAGGGTCGATGTGGATAGCGATGATTTTGTCTCTATTGGTGGCGGGTATCGCTGGCATTGTGCTTGGATTTATGCTCAGCTGGTGGTCCCAATGGTGGATCTGGGTTTCGATCGTCCTGCTGGTGGTGATCACGATCTGGATGTTCCAGGTGGGTCAAAGCACTTACCACCAGCTGCGAAAGACGCTTGGTATGCCTTACCAGGCAGGTGGTAAGGAGATGCCTGCCCAAGAACCTGCTCCAATTGAAGAGAGCTATGCGCTGATTGCCAGGACACGTCCAGGATTGATGCTCCTGGGGGGTTATGGGGGTTTCGTTGTGGTCATCTGGTTGATGATGTTCAAACCGTTCTAGATAGTCAAAATATTTATCATCTGAATAAATATTTGATGTTTATGGGTGGGAAATACCTTTACCTGGCATTTCCGGGTTGACGATTTCCGGATTTGCCCTTAAGATAGGATTCAGCACATATTTTCTAAAACCATAACCAGCGGTGGAATGACCTCCGCTGAATATATCTCTTAGCAGGAGTAGAACATGGAAATCGGTTTGGTCCACAAGATCGATATCGATGACGAGATGCAGCAAGCTTACCTGGATTACGCGATGAGCGTGATCGTGGCACGGGCACTCCCGGACGCCCGCGATGGGTTGAAGCCTGTCCATCGCCGGATTCTGTACGCGATGCATGACATGAACATAACCCCCAATTCTTCTCACAAGAAGTCAGCCCGCATCGTGGGTGAGGTGCTGGGAAAGTACCACCCACATGGCGATATGGCAGTTTACGATGCAATGGCGCGCATGGCGCAGGATTTCTCGATGCGAGCTCTGCTGGTGGATGGGCAGGGAAACTTTGGAAGCATGGATGGTGACTCTCCGGCGGCGATGCGCTACACCGAAGCCCGTTTAACAGAACTCGCATCCCATATGTTATCTGACATCGAGAAGGATACGGTAAATTTCGTTGAGAACTTCGATGGCACCTTGACTGAACCCAATGTGTTGCCAGCCGCGGTACCCAATTTACTGGTTAATGGTGCCACGGGAATCGCCGTTGGTATGGCAACCAGCATTCCACCTCACAATCTGGGAGAGGTAATTGATGCACTCACATTTTTGCTGCAAAAATGGGAGAAGCTGGATGACATCTCGGTTGAAGATTTGATGACCTTTATAAAGGGTCCTGATTTTCCAACAGGCGGCATGATCATTCAGGAGACCGACGGAGATACGCTGGAAAGCGCCTATGGGACCGGGAGAGGAAAAGTGACTGTACAAGCACGGGCTCACCTGGAGGAGATGAACCGGGGGCGCAACCGGATCATTGTCACCGAACTGCCTTATATGACGAACAAGTCCACGCTGATCGAGCGCATTGCCAACTTAGCTCGCGAGGAGAAGCTAGAGGGTATCGCTGATCTGAGGGATGAATCAGATCGCCAGGGCATGCGCATCGTGATCGAGCTGACGAAAACTGCTGACCCCGAGGAAGTACTGAAGACACTCTACAAGAGCACCCAGATGAGGAATACCTTCAGCTTCATCATGCTGGCACTTGTGGATGGCGAACCACGCATGCTGACATTGAAGCAGGCGCTGCGGGTTTATCTGGAACATCGCCAGACAATCGTCAAAAAGCGCAGCGAATACGATCTGGAGCGCGCCCGTCGCAGAGCACATATCCTCGAAGGATTACGCATTGCGCTGAACAACATCGAGGCTGTGATTAACCTGATCCGTCAGGCTTCCGATGCGGATGTAGCCAAGCAAAAATTGATGAGACGTTTCAAGCTGTCCGAGATCCAGGCAACCGCGATCCTGGATATGCCGCTGAGAAGGCTGGCGGGTTTGGAGAGGAAGAAGATCGATCAAGAATATCGGGAGGTGAGCAGGCAAATTAAGGACTTGGAAGCGCTGCTGAAATCGCCGCACAAAATACGCCAGGTAGTGAGTGAGGAATTAAACTTTATCAAGGAAACCTTTGGTGACAACCGGCGAACCCAGATTGTTCACCTGGAGCATGGTGAAACGAAAGCTTCCATGCTGACGGCAACTGACCTGGTTCCCGATGAGTCGGTTTGGGTGATGGTATCACCGATAGGATTAATTTCTCGCACCATGGAGGACAGCCAACCCAGGTTGAGCGGACGTGATGTCGCCCAAATCCTTGTCAAGGCAAAAACCCGCGATACCCTTTACCTGGTCGCTGGAAATGGTGAGGCAGCTGCAATCCCGATGCATGTCCTACCAAGCGCTGACAAACCCAGTGGAGGTGTGCCTTTTCACAAAATAACGCCTCTATCCAGCCAACATGAATTGGTAGCTGCGTTCACTCTTCCACCCAGGGAAGAACGAGATAACGATTTGTACCTTTTTACCACCACCTACCAGGGTATGGTTAAGAAATCCCCTTTGAGCGAGATCCCTGGACCAACTGCACAGTCATTCAAGATGGTGAAAGTTAATGAAGGTGATGAACTGGGCTGGTATCACCTGACGAATGGCAATAACGAAATTTTATTGGTATCCGCAAATGGGATGGCGATTTGCTTTTCTGAGGGTGAAGTGCGGGGGATGGGTTTGGTTTCCGCTGGTGTGATGGGGGTTAAACTGCAAGATGGAGATTATTTAGTGGGTGCGACACTGATTCCTCTACAAGGTGATATCCTCATGGTGGCAACCGATGGGACCGCAAAACGATTGAATCCCAAGCAGTTCCCCCGCCAGGGACGTCATGGTCAAGGTGTGATCGCCTGGAAGCTGCCGGAAGATGTGCAAGTTGCAGGGGTTGCGGCAGGAAAAGGAACCCGGCGTGTGACACTGGATTTTGCCAAGATGGCACCCAAATTCATTCGCATTGATGATACTCCTCAGCAGGGACGTACTGCTCGGGGACGGAAGATTGTTGACATTAAGGCTGGCGATCGGGTGACTGGATTGATCCTGCCACGTGAATTTCCCAGACCGGCTGCGAAACCAACTTCACCAATATCAAAGAATAAAAGCACTCGCAAACCAAGTGCTCGCACGAGTACAAAGAAGAATAAAGTTTAATCAGGTTCTGGGCGGGTAAGCGAAAAGAAAGAATAATGGTAAGTGATCTTTCCTTTGTACAGTCCAAAGGTGTCATTGCCATTGTGAACCGGACCCATGTCTGAGGTTGCCGTCCAGGTTAAATGACGTGAGTTTCCGCTGCCTGAAAATCCGGTATGGAGAAATTTTGCATTGGGTAAAAGGCTGAATAAGAGTGCTTCGTACCAGATGCGCATATCCTCGAAGCCCTGGACAGACCGGGCGGCAGTGATGTGAACCGCATTGCTGTTGTACAAGGCGATGATTTGATCCAGGTCGCGGTTGTTGAGAGCTTCAATATATTGCTCGGTGATGTCACCGGGTTTGGTTTGTGGGAACCAATCAAAATTCGCACTGGTTTTCCAAATCTCAGGCAGATTCGCCCGGCAGGAATCCCAACTATAAAGATTCGCTGCAGGCAGGTTCAGCCTTTGTGCAGTTTCAAGGAAATCCTCAATCTCTGCAGGGTCTGGTTTCCAACCATGTTCTTTGAAAGCCGCGCCCGTGGGAATGATCGGGCGGTAGGGGGTCAGGGATTGGAATTCACGCACGCAGCGAGAAAGCTGCTCACCGGCATTTTTGGAGAACATCCAATACACTTGCGGCATGTTGAAGTCACATTGCTCGAGAAACTCTCGCCAGGGCAGCTGTGGGTGGTAGGATGGGAAGCGATAGGAACTCAGTGCAATGGGTTTATTGGGTAATCCTTTCCGAACTCGGTCCATGAACTTCTTGGCGGCAGCGGCTTTGCCGCGTTCCTTGTAGGGTCCCTCAGCATCGATGACATATCCATCGAGCTGCAGGGTCGCTACCCGGTCAATTGCCTTGTGGGCTTCTCCCAGAGGATTATCTCCGCGTACATAATGCCAACCCCAAACCTGGATTCCGAATTCCCGCAGTTTCCGGGCAACCGGTGGCACCAGGTCTACTCCTTCATATATATTGTAAGAATTCACCCCGTCAGCGATTTTGATCAGCACGTGTGTCAATTGTGCCTGGTGCGCCAAATCCGCAATCATCTGTGGATCGCCATTCTCACAGCTCGGTATTTTCCAGATAAAATAACCTTTTCCCTGGAGGGTTTTCATTGCAGAATTCGATTGCTCTACGGTTAGTAATGTCATTGGGGGCTGTTCAAAGCCTGTCTCATAATATCCATTACAGCATCCTGAATAGGCAGAAGCACCATTCCTCCACCTGGAGTTATCCAGTTTGAAACCTGTCCCCGGCCAATATAATAATGTTTAATTTTACTGGTGTCTCTAAGGCGAGCAGCCACCGGGATGAGGGGGATGATATCGCTCAGTTTTGCGTTGGTAGTGACATTATCGACGTATATCTTGTATAACTCAGGTATCTTTGCGATCGTATACAGGCTGATCAGCTGATCGATAATGCCCTGCACCACCTCTTGCTGACGACGGTTGCGATCGAAATCGCTGGTGGATTTACGCGAGCGGGAGTAATAAAGCGCAGTACTCCCATCCAAGTGGTTGAGACCCGCTGGGATCGTGAACCATCCTCGGGCAGTGTATTCGCTGAGCGGTTGAGATGCGATTACATCGATACCTCCCAAGCTATCGACCACCTCAACAAATGACCAAAAGTTGATCAAAACGAAGAAGTCAGGCCGGACACCAAAATTAACTTCGAAAGTTTTCGCCATGGTCTCGAAACCGCCGCGGCCAAAAGCGGTGTTAATGCGGTTTGCAGCCCCGCCTGGAATGTTCACATAAAGATCACGCGGGAATGAGGTGATATTAATCGAGTTCTTGGCGGGGTTGATGGTTACCAGGAGAATGGTATCAGTTCTGAATCCACCGGTACCCATTCGTTGGTCCGACCCTAAGAGCAGGATATTGATCTGACCTTTGGGTTGCGGGATGATCCCTGTGGTTAAGGAGTTGGAACCACTAAATGATCCCAGCGCTTGGATGGGCACTGGAGTGGGTGGAACAGGGGTGGCTGTGGGAAAGTAGGTTGCTGTGGGGGGAAGAGGTTGGAAAGGAGTAGCAGTGGCGGTTGCATTCGTGGGATTATATAAGAAATCCTGGTTCATGCTCACCACTGCCGGTGCGGTGATTGGGGACATCGGGAAATTGCAGGCTGAGATTATGCCGAGCAACGCTAATAGGACGAAGGGAAGCTTTTTACGCATAAGAAAAAGATGAAGCCAGAATATCGATATCCTTTCAGGGCTGCAGAAGTCTCATTAAATCATCACGGTGAGGGATACGGGTAAGGAGGTGTGCGTTTAGAAATGTTGCTGTCGGTTGGTGTGGCAGTTGGGACCAGCGTGCCGGTGGGTGCCGGGGGTTGTGTTGTTGGTGGAGGATATGTTGGGCTTACAATGGGCGCTGGTTGGTAAGGGACGTACAATTTTTGACCGCTGCGGATATTATCTGAGGCAAGGCAATTGGCGTATTTGAGCTGGCTAACCGTTGAATTGACCCGTTCTGCGATATTGAACAATGTATCTCCTGGCTGAACAACGTAGATCACCCAATTCGCAGGGGCACCGCATCTCACCGGAGTTGCAGTATGTTGAATTGGAGGCAGGTACAGAATAGAACCAGGCATCAAACGGGATTCAGACAGGCAGTTTGCATCGGCCAACTCTTGGGGGGTGATACCAGTTGAAGCGGACAGTTTATTTAAAGTATCCCCGGTTTTAACTGTGTATGCGAACCATCCAGGTGGAGGGTCGCATACTGCGGGCTCAGCGGATTGAGATTCAGTTCTTATCACAGTTGGGGATAAAGTCGGTGAGGGCAAGGGAGTTGTTGTTGGCATGGAGATGGAGGTTTCGGTGGGAGCCTCAGTTGGGGTGAGCTGGATGGAGGGTGTAGAGATGTCAATACTTTCAAGGGTTGGATAGGCTGCTATGGAGCTGGTTTGCGCGCCCTCTGTGAAAGCCAGGAGCATGCTGCCGAATACGATCACGATTGATATCCCAGCTGCAAAGGCACCTAGAAAAACACTGTTCAAACCAAATAATCCGTCTTTCACTCTGTTCGACCTTTTTCTTGACTATCGGAGGCTTTAATCACAGCCAGCTCATTCAACGCGTTTTGAAGATCGGATTGGAGCTGTTGGATTTGCTGTTCAATAGCCATATTAATCGACCGAATTTCATTTATCTCTTGATTGAGGTGCTCATTTTCATTCAAGATATTCTGTAAATTGGTATTGGATTGGGTGAGCTTCTCGGACTGGGTCAAGTATTGGTTCTTATATTCGAAAATTTCCATCAGGGATGCCGCGATATCCGCCAAGTAATTTTGGTCTGTTGCTGACCAGGAGTGTTCGGAGTCAGCTGATAAGAGCACTAAGGCTCTGTCAATGTCACCACTTCGAGTGGGAATGGGCGCGGATAACAATGAGCCAGAAATCGATATATTCAATACCTTTCCGAAACCATCGAGATCGGGGATATTTCCTTCAGCTGGAAGATGCAGAGGGCGTCCCTGACGCAATGATTCGGATAGAACGGGAACCAGCTGGCT
>DATKXE010000303.1:0-2747 GCA_035529195.1 Anaerolineales bacterium | reverse complement strand
ACAGGTGCATTGGGCTCGGATTCCGGCAAAGGCAACCCTGTTTGCCGATACATTTCGGCCCGCTACAGTTATCCTCCGGCTACCTTTAGGAATGAGCGCCCTGAACGAAACCTTTGGGAGAAGATCATCGGACTCTAGATACTGGACTTCACAGCCTATTTCCTGACTGTGCATGTCGACATAGTTAAAGGCATTACACACCTTATCCTCAAAATCGACGGCTCTAAAAAAATCATCTCTCGTAATCACATATTCGCCCAGAGTGTGAAATGTTTCTCTCGCGACCGCGTAGGGGGCCATCATTTTTAGCACAGCTCTTTCGCCCCCCGGAATTGATGTTCTAACGAACTTGAACATTCGCAGCATTCGCACCCGCCCTTCGATATTTGCCCGTGTCTGGCCATCAGCATCACTGGTATCGGCTTCATATATATGCGTTGCGTTGTGACCGCCGTGATCCAGGTAGTATTTGAAGGGCTCCATGTTCGCGTACGCAAAATCGCCTTTCTGCAGATCGCCGCTCTTCATGGCTTCTTCATATAATGTTTGTACTTCTTCTTTCCATACCTGCTCATACTCAATGCCTTCTATCTTATACTGGAGTGCGCCAGGCTGGGATACTCGCGATTTAAGAACTTTTAGTCCCAGTAATCTCACGACATCAGCATCTCCTGAACAATCAATAATCTCCTTTGCCTTCGTAATGCGCTGGATACCACGTCCAAAGGAAGTGATCTCCCAATAATCTCCAACGGCTTTAATAGCTGCAATAAACTCATGGTAATGAAGGATCACTCCCGCTTGCAAAGCTTCTTCTTCAGCCACGGCTGCATAAATAGGAATGTTGATATAGCTGTAATAGCCAGGTGATTCAACCGGCCTTCTTTTCCTGTAATCAGGAACATCAAGCCCTTCAATTTCCTTTGTTTTGGAATATAGCTCCCAGGGAATACCCTGAACAACTGGCCCATTTGGGCTGAAGAAGTGGTTTGGCATATACACACCACCAGCGGTCATTGTGCCGCCTAACATGCTCCCAGCTTCAATAATCGAGGTGGTCACTCCAACCCTGGCAGCTTGAATTGCTGCCACGTGCCCTGCCGTCCCTCCACCTGCGATGACCACGTCAACTGTTTCATTGATTGTTTTCATTATATGGGGCTCCTATCTCATCAATACTGCGCTTTACATGTCCTTCATGTGTAATCATATCAGCCACAAGTGTTGTTAAACAGCGGTAATTATCTTGCTTGCCAAATACCCGGTTGGCAGGCAGCCAAGCAGTGTGGATAATAAAAAAATATGCCTTTTTTATCCCGCTAGTGATATCCATCGATCACAAACCACTTGCCACCAATCTCCGTAATTAGAATTGACCATTCACTTCTGGTATGGCTATCTTCATCCAATGTGAATTCCAATCGTCCTTGAATTGTTACTTCTTTCAGGTTTGGATCACCATTTTCAACAGCATCTGCGGCGCTGATTGAGATTGACTCGATTTCATAGTTTTCTACTGCGCCGCAATACCCTGGGACAATTTCTGATCGCGCTGGAGATGTATATTGGAGCAGCACGCTGCAGAGACCATTTTCGCTCGCAGCAAGCCAATCTTGAACCAAGGTTTCTGGCTCGCTTTGTGGTCCGAAAATCTCAGTGGGGGGACATTTGGCATTCAACCAACGCTCCTGGGTGTCCTAATCACATTGCTCCATTCCCACGCAGGCCACGAGAGTCAATATGCCCATGACGAAGATAAGAATTCTTTGAAACAGGTTCAGCCTCCTGGATACGTACAGACTCTAATCAGAATAGCATAGCTGTGAACCTTAATCAAGATATCCAGATTCTGGAAAACTCATAGGTTAGGATGGATTAAATGGGGGAGACCGCTTAATACCCGAATTTTACATTGCTATTGGACAAATTATGGCAAGATGCAAGCTGGTCTATCAAGAATCAGCTGCGCATAGATAAATAATTTGTCGAAATTGTTCAGATTGGACAAATGTCATAAGTTCTTAGTGACAAAAGTAACGGGATAAATTCGGAATTTTCGTGCTATTCTTATAAGACCGACCCGTCGGTCTTATTCAAACAGGAATACCCAAATGAGTTTAAAAGACAGGATTCATCACGAATCATTAAAACTGTTCTCAACCAAGGGTTTCCTTAACACGTCCATCTCGGATATCATGCAGGCCGCGGATACATCCAAAGGGGGGTTCTACAACCATTTCGATAGCAAAGAAGATTTGTTTTTTGAGGTATTAGCCATTGCCCAGGGTATCTGGCGTGATAAAGTTCTTTATGGCTTGGATGAAATTGATAGTCCCAAGGGTAAGATTCGCAAGATCTTGGAGAATTACCGGGATAGATATCTAAAGGATGATTTTAATTTTCCAGGGGGTTGTATTTTCGTCACTTTTTCAGTTGAATTAGACGACCAGCGACCGGTGTTAATGAAAGAAGTGGCTCAAGGGTTTATGGGTTTGAAGCGCATGCTGAAAAACCTACTGGAAGAAGGCAAAGAAAAAGGGGAATTAAGGGTAGATGTAAACACCGACCGGGCTACCGAGATGATTTTTTCCGGGATGATCGGTTCTTCCGTGCTTTTTGGTGTTGAAAAATCTAATGACAGTTTAGATAGATCAATAAATTCATTGATCATGTACCTGGATGGTTTGACACCAACCGAATCGCTAGTAGGTATTAATATTGAAGACCATTTATTGGATATTTAGTAT